>CAMORF010000026.1 GCA_946623485.1 uncultured Clostridia bacterium | reverse complement strand
CGGCCAGAAACCAATAGAACGCAGCCCGCTCCAGGTCAGACAGGAGGGATGGAAATGCGGTGACACACGCCCATCCCATGCCGATATAAAGGACAGAGGAAAACCATCTGGGGCAGGTGATCCAGAACATTTTCACCAGGATCCCTGCGATGGCAATGCTCCATACCAGGATACACAGATTCCTGCCCGTCGGCTGTTTCAGGACAAGGACACATACCGGCGTATAGGTTCCTGCAATCAGCACGGAAATCGCACAGTGATCGATCTTCTGAAGAATCCGGTTCACCCTGCTGTTTACGTCAAAGGTATGGTAGGTGGTGGAGGCTGCATAGAGAAGTAACATGCTCAGGATAAAGATGAGCATGCAATACAGTGTCGTGCTTCCGTTATGGCTGGCAGATTTTCTGAGCAAAGGCAGCGCCGCGGCTGCGGCCATGAGGAATCCGATAAAATGTGTAATTGCGCTTCCCGGGTCTTTGATGTATTCCGTGATCTTCATATTGAGCCCTCCTCCCTGTAACATGCACGCGTTCATTTCAATATGTGGTTTTAAAAACTACTTGCTACAGTTTGGATTATACCTTTTTTTGAAATGGAATACAACATCTATGACCTTCAGGATAGCCCGCTGAACCGGTTCTGCCTGAGGGCTTCATAGAGAACGACGGAAACGCAGTCGCTCAGGTTCATGGAGATCACCCCTTCTTTCATGGGGATCCGGACACTGGTATCCGGATACCGGTCCAGGATGGCCTGTGGGATCCCGGTGCTTTCTTTGCCGAACAGCAGAAAGCTGTCTGGAAGATAATCCATCTGCGTATAGCATGTCCTGCCTGAGGTCTCTACCGGATAGATCACAGCACCTCTGTTCCGGGCAAGGAATTCTTCAAAGTCTGCGTACCGCTCCACCTCGAGCTGCTTCCAGTGATACATTCCCGCACGCTTCAGATGGCTGTCGGACAGGCTGAAGGAGATGGGTTCGATCAGATGAAGCCTGGCGCCGGCTGCGACACAGGTTCTGCCGATATTGCCGGTGTTTGCCGGTTTTTCCGGTTCGTACAATACGATATTCCACATCTCAGGATCCCTCCTCCGGGGAAGGAATCCGGATCAGATTCCTGTCTGCCAGTTTTTGCGCCGCTTTCAGGATTCCAAACCTGGCGTGCTCCCAGGTCAGTCCGCCCTGGAAATATGCGGCATAGGGCGCGTGAAGCGGACCGTCCGCGGACAGTTCGATAGAGGACCCCTGGATAAATGCCCCCGCCGCCATGATCACATCACTGTCATAGCCCGGCATCGCCCATGGTTCCGGAGTCACATAGGAGTCTACCGGTGCTGCTGCCTGAATTCCTTCACAAAATGCGATCAAGCCTTCCGGCGTTCCAAACTCGATTGCCTGGATAATATCATTTCTCGGAGAGACCGCGTCCGGGATGCAGCGATACCCAAATCTTTCAAACAGGTTTGCTGCGAAGATTGCTCCCTTCAGTGCGCCTGCGGTCACCGTCGGCGCGAGGAACAATCCCTGATAGAAGGAGCGGTTGACCTGCAGGCTGGCGCCGACCTCCCGCCCCAGTCCGGGAGAGGTAAGGCGGACTGCGCAGTTTTCCACGCATTCTTTTGTACCTGCGATATAGCCGCCCATCGGGGCAAGGCCGCCCCCCGGGTTCTTGATCAAGGACCCCACCGTCATATCCGCCCCGTAATCAGAAGGCTCCACGCAATCCACAAATTCCCCATAGCAATTATCAACCATCACCAGAATATCAGGACGGAGCGTTTTGACGAAATGGATTGCTTCCCCGATCTCGTCTACGGAAAGAGAAGGACGCGTCAGATATCCTTTCGAGCGCTGGATCGCCACGAGGCGGGTCTTTGCGGTGAGGGCCTTCCGGATCGCTTCAAAGTCAAATCTGCCATCCTCCTTCAGCTCCACCTGGCGGTAGGCAACCTGGTATTCGGCAAGGCTTCCTCTGGATGGACGGATGCCGATTACCTCCTCCAGTGTATCATAAGGTTTCCCGCTGATGGAGAGCATCTCGTCTCCCGGCCTCAGATTCGCTGCCAGGCTGAGGCTGAGGGCATGGGTTCCGCAGGTAATCTGGGTCCGGACCAGCGCATCCTCCGTATGGAAGACATCTGCATAGACCCTCTCCAGGTCATCCCGTCCGGCATCGTTGTATCCATAACCGGTTGACCCGTTGAAATGCTCGGCGCTGATCCGGTTTTTCTGCATGGCGCCAAGAACCTTAAGCTGGTTCACCCGCGCGGTTTCATCAATCTGATCAAACCTTTCCCTCAGTCCTTTCAGAATCTGTCCGCTCAGCTCCAGCAGGCCGGGAGAGATTCCCATCTGCTCCTGGATATGTTCTGCCGACATCTGCTGTCTGAGGGAAAGGCTTTTTTTTGCAAATTCCTGATTCATCATGTATGGTCTGTTCCTTCTCTTAGGATCTGTTCAGAAATAACTTATGATCTGCGAGGCAAACATCAGACATGTCAGAGGATCCCTTTTTCCCGGAGAATCTGAAGCATTGCCTCCAGGATCTTTTCGTCATTCCCGCCATATTCCTGACGGTTGATCCAGGTAACGTCCTTCTCCCGCTTGAACCAGGTGATCTGGCGCTTCGCGAAATGTCTGGTATTGCGCTTGATGAGCCGCACTGCTTCTTCGTATGGGATTTCACCGGACAGATATCTTAACATCTCTGCATACCCAAGGCCCTTCATCGAGGTCATTTCCGGGGAGAGGCCCTGTGCCTTCAACCTCTTTACCTCTTCCTCCAGGCCATCCCGGAGCATCTGGTCCACACGCTGGTCAATCCTGTCATATACACTTTTTCTGTCCTGATTCAGGACAAAATAGCACAGCAGGTACGGGGAAACCTTTTCTCTTTCTGCCTGGTTATGCGCGGAGATCCTGCTGCCGGTCTTCTCATAGAACTCCAGCGCCCGGATCACCCTGCGGATATTATTGGGATGGATTGCCTGCGCCGCTTCCGGATCCACCTTCCTGAGCATCTCATGGAGCTTTTCCGGATCCTGTTGCTCCTCCAGCGACCTGCGGAAGGAAGGATCCGCATCATTGGGCGTGAAGTCAATGTCATACGCAACCGCCTGAATGTAAAAGCCGGTTCCCCCCGTCAGGATCGGGATGTGCCCGCGCGAATGAATCTGCCGTATGGCTTCTTTGGCAAGCGCCTGGAACTGGACAACGTCAAAGGGCTCGGAGGGATCAAGCACGTCGATCAGGTGATGCCGGACCGACTCCATCTCTTCCGGGCGGATCTTTGCGGATCCGATGTCCATCCCGCGGTAGACCTGCATGGAGTCCGCAGAGATGATCTCGCCCCCGATGCGCTTTGCAAGCGCGATGGATAATTTCGTCTTTCCGACGGCGGTCGGTCCGGTCAGGACCACAAGTTTTTCCGGTTGCATCGTTATCCCTCATTCAGACAATACGGTGAAACTTTTTTTCAATCTCAGCCTTTGACATGGAAAGGATGGTCGGACGGCCGTGGGGACAGTTGTAGGGATTATCCAGCGAGAGAAGCTCCGTGATCAAAGCGTCCGCTTCCTGTGTGCTCAGCCTTGTATTTCCCTTCACAGCTGCCTTGCAGGCCATCGATGCGACACGCATCGTAATGATTTCCATCGACATCTTCCCGGCTTCCGCGGAAAGGCTGTCAAGCATCTCCATGAAGTATTCCTTTTCTGTCAGGCCAAACAGATCCTGGGGCACCGCACTGATCATATAATCATGTCCGCCAAAGGGTTCAATCTCAAACCCGAGCCTTTGGAAGGATTCCAGATGTTCCCGCAGGAGGGTTTCCTCCGCAAGGGACAAAGATACAATCAGCGCAGGGCTGATCATCTGGGAAGCAGCCTCTTTCTTTCTGTACTTCTCCATCAGGCGCTCAAACATCACTTTCTCATGAGCCGCATGCTGGTCAATGATATACATGGTGTTCCGGTATTCTATGATCCAGTAGGTTTCGAACAGCTGCCCGATGATGCGATGTTCCGGCCTGGCCCTGGCGCTCAGAAACGGCGCACAAGCCTCAGCTTTTCCGGCATCCGGGATCGAAGGTTGTGATCTGTTTTCGCCTGCTTCCGTCGTCAAAGGCTGCGATCTGTTTTCGCCTGCATCCTTCGTCAAAGGCTGTGATCTGTTTTCGCCTGCTTCCGTCATCAAAGGCTGTGATTCTTTTTTTTCAGGGGAATGGATATGATTATCCTGGTCAAAGATTGAAAGCTGCCTGACTTCATGCAGGAACTGGTTTGCCGCCTGGATCTTTTCCCTGGATGAGCCTGCTGTCTCCTCAGATGGCCATTGCCTGGCAAAAGGAGATTTCCCCTGGCCGGCATTTTCTTGAGGCGGATATTGCCTGGCATAGGGGGATGTTCCCTGGCCTGCGCCATTCAGGTATCCTTCCGGAGTGTTATGCTGGCGCCGGAGCGTCTCAAAGGGCTCCGGCACATCCTTCGCTTTTTGTGCCTCCAACGCTCTTTTGCGCGCTTCCCTTTTCGCCGCTTCCTCCTGGGCCTGGTTTTGGAAGGCAGATTCAACCACCAGCTCCCGGCGGGTGAGATGTTCCTTCACGGCAGTTTTCACAAAATCAAAGATCAGCGGGCCGTCCGTGAACCGCACCTGGGCTTTTGCCGGATGGACATTCACATCCACATCGCTGCCGGGAAGGGTCAGCTGAAGAATCACAAAGGGAAACCTGTGCTGCATCAGGAAGGTCTCATACCCTTCTTCTACTGCCTTTGAGAAGATACTGTTGTAGACCAGGCGGCCGTTTACATACAGGATCTCACAGGTCCGGTTCCCCCGGCTTACCGCAGGTTTGCCGATCCATCCCTTCAGCAGCAGGCCATGTGCTTCCTCTTTTTGTTCCACCTCGATGAGGTTGCTCCTGACCTCCCTGCCGAACACAGCGTTGATCACATCTGCCTGGCTGCCATACCCCGAGGTGGAAAGCCTGGTAGTGGAATTGACCATGAATTTGACGCTGATGTGCGGATGGGACATTGCCAGCCTGCTGACAAAATCACTGATATAGCCTGCCTCGGTCTGGGCACTTTTGAGGAATTTCCTGCGGGCAGGCGTATTGTAGAACAGGTCCCGTACAATAAAGGTACTCCCCGCCGGCGCGCCGACCTCCTCAAACAGCTTTTCGCTTCCGCCCTCGATTTTATACCGGACCCCGGTCAGGTTCTCCCGTACCTTGGTAATCAGCTCTACACGGCTCACTGCACAGATGCTGGATAGTGCTTCTCCCCGGAAGCCAAAGGAGCGGATCGAAACCAGGTCATCCACCTGGGTAATCTTGGAGGTGGCATGGCGCAGAAAGGCGCGGCGCACCTGAGTCGGATCAATACCTTCCCCGTTATCGGTGACACGGATCATCGAGATTCCGCCATCACGGATCTCCACCGTGAGCGCCGTCGCGCCGGCATCAAGTGCATTTTCACAAAGCTCTTTGACGATGGATCCAGGGCGTTCAACGACCTCGCCTGCCGCGATTTTGTCAATTGTTGTCTGTTCCAGTACATGGATTTCCTTCATGTCAAACCATCCTCAGGCCATCATGGCATCTTCACTGCGATTGCGGCTGCCAACGGTTTTTCAGCTTATTCTGAAGCGCATAGAGCGTATTCATCGCCTCGATCGGCGTAAGCGCCGTGACATCAATTTCCTTCAGCTCCCGGATGACATCTTCATCCGTCACCGTTCCGAAAAAGGACATCTGATGCATATCTACCTCATCCACCTTTTTCTTTTTGTGTTTTGGTGTCTGGGGTTTTTCAGGTTCAGCTGCCGCTGTCTCCGTGATATCATGCTCGCTCAGCTCTTCCGCCAGCTCCCGGGCACGTTCAATGACAGAATCCGGAACTCCGGCCAGCTTTGCGACCTGAATGCCGTAGCTGCGGTCCGCGCCTCCCTTCACGATCTTGCGGAGGAAAACAATGTCATCTCCTTTTTCCCGGACAGCAATGCAATAATTCACGACACCCGGAATCTTCCCTTCCAGCTCCGTAAGCTCATGATAATGGGTCGCGAAAAGGGTTTTCGCGCCAATCAGCTTCGGATCCGCGATATGCTCCACAACAGCCCAGGCGATGGAAAGGCCGTCATAGGTAGAGGTTCCCCTCCCGATCTCATCCAGGATCAGGAGGGAATTCCTGGTTGCCTGCCGCAGGATCAGGGCAACCTCGCTCATCTCAACCATGAAGGTGGACTGGCCGCTTGCAAGATCGTCGGAAGCCCCCACCCTTGTAAAGATCCGGTCCGCAAGGCCAATATTGGCGGAGGAGGCCGGCACAAAGGATCCGATCTGGGCCATGAGGACAATCAGGGCGCTTTGCCGCATGTAAGTGGACTTTCCCGCCATGTTGGGACCGGTGATGATGCTGACCCTGTTTTTCCGGTTATCCAGAAGGGTATCATTTGGTACGAACAGGTCGCCGCCGGCCATCTGCTCCACGACAGGATGGCGTCCCTCCTTGATATCGATCAGTCCCTTCTCATTGATCTTCGGGCGGACGTAACGGTTCTGCTCCGCGACAACAGCAAGGGAAGCGAATACATCCACGCCTGCGATGGCGCGTGCCGTCTGCTGGATGCGCGAAGTATGGCGCGCAATCTCCTCCCGGATCCGCACAAAGAGTTCATACTCCAGGGTATTCAGCCGGTCAGAGGCACCAAGGATTGTCTCCTCGAGCTCCTTGAGCTTTGGCGTGATATAGCGTTCCGCATTGACCAGGGTTTGCTTGCGGGTATAGTCCGCCGGAACCTTGTCGCGGAAGCTGTTCGGCACCTCCAGATAGTAGCCGAAGACCTTGTTGAACTTCAGCTTCATCTTCGAGATGCCGGTACGCTCTTTCTCTTCCTTCTCTATATCCGCAAGCCAGCTTTTTCCGTCCCGTGCTGCGCAGCGGAGACGGTCAACCTCTTCATTGTATCCGTCTTTGATGAACCCTGCCTCCCGGATGACCATGGGCGGATCATCGATGATGGAACGGGTGATAAGGTCACACACATCCTGAAGCTCATCAATCTCGTCATGGAGCTTTTTCAGGAGCGGCGCCTGAAATTCCCCCAGCGCGCGGCGGATTGCAGGTACCATCTCCAAAGAGGTCCGGAACGCAATCAGGTCCCGGGGATTCGCCGTGCGGTAAGAAATTCTGGAAATGAGCCGCTCCAGGTCATAGACCGGCTGCAGGTATTCCCGGATTTCCTCCCGGGTGATGGCATTGGTGCACATCTGTGAGACCGCCTCAAGCCGTTGCTCGATTTCCTCCTTGTCGATCAGAGGCTGTTCGAGAAAAGACCGAAGCATGCGGGCTCCCATCGCCGTCTTGGTGCGGTCCAGAACCCACAGGAGCGATCCCCTGCGGGATTTTTCCCGGAGGGTTTCTGTCAGCTCCAGATTCCTTCTGGTAAAGGAATCCAGTACCATGAACCTGCCGATGGTATAGGGCGTGATCCGGGTAAGGTTGCCCAGCTCTGATTTCTGCGTCTCGGTCAGGTAGCGTAAAACCGCGCCTGCGGCGATGCTGGCACATTCCATGTCACCAAGGCCAATCCCGTTCAGCGACTGTACATGGAAATGATCCAGGATCTCCATCCTGCAGCCTTCCGCGTCAAAGTAGGAGGAATCCAGGAAAAACACGGTGGCACCCTGGGTATTGTGGATCTCTTCCAGGTCAAACCCTGACATCTGAAGGGCTTCGTTGGATATGATCTCAGCCGGATTATACCGGAGGATCTCATCCCTGAGTCTTCGCCTGGAATCTGCTTCTGTCACAAAAAAAGCGCCCGTAGTGATATCTACCGCGCTGATGCCGAACTGTCCGGACACATAGACAATGGACATCAGATAATTGTTCCTGCCGGCATCCAGGGCTGAGGTGTTCAGGTTGGTTCCGGGTGTCGCGATCCGCACGACTTCCCGTTTCACCAGCCCTTTGGCCAGCTTCGGATCCTCTACCTGTTCACAGATCGCCACCTTATGCCCGTATGCAACCAGCCGGTCCAGGTATCCGTCAACCGCATGGTAAGGGATCCCGCACATCGGCGCTCTTTTGTCCAGGCCGCATTCCTTGCCCGTGAGGGTCAGTTCCAGCTCCCGTGACACCAGGACAGCATCATCAAAGAACATCTCATAAAAATCGCCGAGGCGGTAAAACAGGATGCAGTCCGCATACTGTCTCTTCGTCTCGACATATAATTTCATCATCGGCGACAGACGGCCTGTATCGATCTCATCAAGAAGCATCCGCTACTCTCTTTCCCATATAATAGAATCCATGCGCTTCACACAAAAGGACATCTACAATCGTGCCGATCATGCTCTCATCCCCCGGAAAATGAACCACCAGGTTGTGGGGCGTGCGTCCTGTGACAAGGCCGCTTTCCTGCCGGTTGATCTCCTCTACCAGGACGCGCTGCACCGTTCCTTCAAACCGGGAAGACCGTTTCCGCCCGATGGACTGAACCAGTGCAAGGAGCCGGTCAAAACGCTCATGGGCTGTTTCCTCGTCTACCTGGTCTTCCATGGAGGCAGCAGGGGTTCCGGTGCGCCTGGAATACAGGAAAGTGAATGCGGAATCGTACTCCACCTGCCGTACAAGATCCATCGTCTCAAGGAAGTCTTCCTCAGTCTCCCCCGGAAATCCCACAATCAGGTCTGTGGAAAGGGAAAGATCCGGAATCGATTCCCGAAGCCGCCTGACCAGGTCGAGGTAAGACTCCTTCGTATAATGCCGGTTCATCAGTTTCAAAAGCCTGGAAGAACCGCTCTGTACCGGAAGATGCAGATGCGGGCAGATCTTCGCGGAATCCTTCATCACTTCAATCAGTTCCTCTGACAGATCCTTTGGATGGGAAGTCATGAACCGGATCCGTTGGATCTTGTCCACTTTTTCCACCTCCCGCAAAAGCTGGGCGAAGGAAACCTCATGGTCAAGCCCCTTGCCATAGGAATTGACATTCTGGCCAAGGAGCATGATCTCGACCACCCCGTCTTCGGCCAGGTGTTCCACCTCCCGCAGAATCTCCTCCGGCTGCCGGCTCCGCTCCCTTCCGCGCACATAAGGAACGATGCAGTAGGTGCAGAAGTTATTGCATCCGAACATGATATTGACGCCGCTTTTGAAAGCATACGTCCGCTCGGCGGGAAGATTTTCCACGATGGAATCATCCTTGTCCACCACATCGATGATCTGCCTGTCAGACAACAGGCAGCTGCACAAAAGCTCCGGAAAACGGTACAGATTATGGGTTCCGAATACCAGGCTGACATAGCCATATTTCCGGCGGATCCGCTCGATCTCATCCTTCTCCTGCATCATACATCCGCACAGTGCGATCTTCATGGATGGATTCTTCCGGAGGAAGGGACGCAGCGATCCCAATCTTCCGTACAGGCGCACATTGGCATTTTCCCGGACCGTGCACGTGTTATATAGGACGAAATCCGCATCCTCCGATTGGGAAGGAACAAAGCCTGCCATCTGCAGGATCCCCCGTAGCTTCTCAGAATCACGTTCATTCATCTGACAGCCAAATGTAACCACCAGGAAGGTAAGCTTTCTTCCCAGTTCCTTCTCCCGCCCTGCCACAATGCCGCGGCAGCGGTGAAGAAACCATGCCTGCCGAAGAGAGCCGTCCTTTTCAGGCGGCTCTTTCATGGCAGAAGCTGATTGGAGCATCTGACGGAATTCTTCAGATTCATAGACTGTTTTTGTTTTTTCCATTACCGCAAAAGCCCCATCTTTCTAAAAAGTCCCACCAGGACATCTCCTTTCGGAACCTTTTTCATCTCCTCTTCCGTGATCCCATGGAACGCAACCATGGAAACCAGGTATATGACCATGCCACAGAGAATCGCGATGACTGTTGACACGGAGTTGCCAAAAACAATGTTCAGCACATACCAGATCGCGTAGGAACCAAATGCCATCACGATGGAGGAAAGCAGCGGCACAAGGTAAGTCTTCCGGATCTCCTGCTGATAGAAGATGAACCTTCGGATCGACAGGGCGTTCAGGATGCATACAACCAGCGCAAAAACGGCATTCGCATACAAAACGGCATAGATATTGAGGTTCAGGTAACGCAGCATGATCACCAGGGCAATCACATGAACCACAAGTGCGATGGCATTGTGGATCAGCGGCTCCCGCAGACGCCCCAGCCCCTGCAGGATTGCAGTGGTCAGCGTGCTGAGCGCATAAAGAATAATGACGATCGCGCCGGCCTGCATGATGCCGGAAGAAAGGGGCATGCCAGAGGATGGGTGAAACAGCATCCGGATGATCGGTCCGCCCAGGGCGGCCATCCCGAATGCGCAGGGGATCGTGATGATCATGGTATAGCGCGTGGAGGAATGAACCGTCCGGACAGCGGAAGCTTTATCCCTTGCAGCAACCGCGGCAGTCAGAGACGGCACAACGGCAGGTCCAAGGGAAGAAGCCAGCGACAGCGGCACATTCATCAGGACACGGAACCGGCCGGTATAGATTCCCCAGATCGTTGCATACTGCTTCTCCGTGTAGTTCTGGCTTTTCAGGATCGCGTTGAAGATCCCCTGATCCAGGACATTGGAGATATTGTATACAAGCGTAGACAGAATGATCGGCATGATCGTCAGGATCAGCACCCGGTACAGATAACGCGATGATTCCCGTTTCGCCGTCTGGTCTTTCCGCACGGCATGGCGGAACCTCCGGTTGAATCTGGCATACAGGTACATCATGAACAAAAGCGCTACCGTCACGGAAGCAACCGTTCCGAAGGTGGCACCCGCAGCGCCCCAGCCCGGCGCGGCAAGTTCATTTTCTCCCTGCGCGACGATGCTGCGCCCGTAATCCATGAGGACCCATGCGCCCCAGATCGAGACTATCGCATTGACCACCTGCTCGATGACCTGGGAGACGGCGGTCGGAACCATATTGGAAAAGCCCTGGAAAAACCCGCGGAACACGCCCGTGATCGCAAAGATCAGGATCACCGGCGCAAGCACGCGCAGCCCAAACTTCGCATACTCCACGTTCATCACATATTTGGTGATCAGGCCTGCAAAAGCATAGGTAACCAGCGCCAGGATTCCGCCGGATATGACAGCAAACCGCATGGAACACAGAAAAACCTTGTTCGCGTTCCGGATCTCCCCCTTCTGGATGCGCTCACTCATCAGCCTGGAAACCGCGAGCGGCAGGCTGAAAGAAGAGATCATGAGAATGATGGAATAAATCTCGTTTGCGGTCGAATAGTAACTGTTTCCTACATCTCCAAGAATGTTATACAGCGGGATCCGGTAGATCAGGCCAATCACTTTTGCAATAATGGAAGCAGCCGCGAGGATCGTTCCCTGAATCAGAACGTTCTTCGCGGTATTCACTCCGTATTTTTTCTCTTCGGAGGCAGAAGCAGTTCCGGCTTCTGCCCGATCCTTCTCTTCCCGGTCAGCCACGTGTATACCTCAAGGACTCATCATAAATCTCATAATATCCTAAGCGCAAAGCTTTTGCGCTTAGGGCCTGTTATTCTCAGGATCTGTAAACTATTCACGGAGCGGATTGCGCTGATCTTCTGTTAATAGTTTACAGATCCTTAGCCAAGACTGTCGATAAGCCTCAGCCAAGACTGTCGATAATGCTGGAATCAATGGACGGATCATCCGAAACCACGACTCTCGGCGCGTCATCGTTGCGCACGATCTCAACGAAGGTCTTTCCCTGGTTGAGCTTGATCTCATTGCCGTCCGGGCCATAGTAACGTGTCACGTTAAAATCACACTCACGCACGTCCCATGCGCAGTTCGGCGTGGTGATCGTTGTCTCGATGGGATCCTCCGCGTTCCAGTTTTCCTTCTTCCAGGTAATCTTTACTGCACGGCCGTTGGTGATATACCATCCGGTTCCGCCGTCATAACCGTTGACCGGATCCGTCCACAGATAATGCTCATCCACAAGCTGGGAAGGGCACTGCTGGATGATGATATTCTTGTAGCAAAGCTGCTGCCCGTTCAGCTGGTCAACCTGCGGGGAACCGAACTCAGAGCGGTAATACAGGCCATCTCCCTCATTATAATCAAACCTGGCATGGTTATAGGTGAATCCGGGGATTACCACCTTGGCGATCTGCCCGTTGTCGAGCGTAACGACCTCACCGTCTGCCGCGAACTGGTAATGTCCGGTATAGCCTGCGGAATACTGTGTGTTCCAGCCGGAGCTGTTGATGACGCTGTCAAGAAGCTCTTTGTTGGTAT
>CAMORF010000025.1 GCA_946623485.1 uncultured Clostridia bacterium | reverse complement strand
CATTTTGGGAGCTTTCTTAACCATATATGTGCAGCATCCGTATACCGGTCTTCGCGGCCTGATAGATTGGAGTTTCAAGTACTTTCCGTGCGTTCTTCAGTTCCTGGCGGATCTGAATATGCTGGGGACAATGCTGCTCGCATTTTCCGCATTCAATACACTGTGACGCGGCTGTGCTGTCCTTGCGCAGCGCAGTCGTCATCATATATTCATGCCTCCCGGCTCCTTTCCCTTCGCTGTAACAGCGATTATATGCTGAAAATGTGCCCGGGATGTCTACTCCCTGGGGACATGGCATGCAATAGCGGCAGCCTGTACATCCCACCTTCATCTTAGAATTGATGATGGATGCTACCTCCTCCAGCATCTTCTTGTCTTCCGGCGCCAGGACGCCGGCTTCCCCATGACGCGCCGTCCGGATATTTTCATTCAGCATATCCATGGAATTCATGCCGGACAGCACAACGGTAACCTCTTCCTGGTCCCAGAGCCAGAGAAATGCCCACTGAGCCGGGCTGTGATGTGCCGTATGGCTGCGGAACGTCTGGACGGCATCCTTCGGAAGCTTGGAAACCAGCTTTCCGCCGCGCAAAGGTTCCATGATGACCACCGGGATTCCTTTGCTGTGCGCGTAGTCCAGCCCTGTCCTTCCTGCCTGCGTGTGCTCATCCATGTAGTTATATTGAATCTGGCAGAAATCCCAGTCATAGGCATCGATGATTTTACAGAACATATCGCTGTTTCCATGGTAGGAAAAACCAATCTGACGGATCTGTCCTGACGCTTTCTTCTCAGCAAGCCAGTCCTCGATCCCGAGATTCTTCAGCTTCTCCCATGCTGCGATATCATTCAGCATGTGCATCAGATAATAATCGATGTACCCGGTGCGGAGCCTGCGCAGATGCTCCGCAAAATATTTATCCAGTCCTGCCCTTGAGCGAATCAGATAGTGGGGAAGCTTCGTCGCAATATTGACCCGTTCCCTGATCTGGTTTTTTTCTAAGATCTCGCCGAGCGTTTCCTCGCTTCCCGGGTAGATATAAGCTGTATCATAATAATTGATTCCGCCTTCATAGGCTCGTAGGAGCAGCTTTTCTGTTTTCTCCTTATCAATCTTGCCGTTCACACGCGGAAAACGCATGCAGCCAAAGCCGAGAACAGACAGCTTGTTTCCGTACCGATCCTCTCTGTATTGCATCCTTGGTTTCTCCCTTTCTTCAACGTTACCATCAAACTCTTCTGCCCTGTCATCAAGCCCGTCACGCTGTCATCAATCTTTCCTATACGATCATCAAGCCCGTCATGCTGCCATCAAACTTTCCCGAACGATCATCATGCCCGTCACGCTGTCATCAAACCGGATCTGGTATTTTCTCTCAATTCTCTTTCAGCAGATGTTAGATACTTTTCCGACCGAAACAGCCCTGTTCAGGATTGCATGGAAATCTGTTCCTTCCTCTGCTTTCTGCTGAAAGACACCTCTGACCCGATACAGAATGCTGCCATCCGGTTTTTGTTCTATCAGATCATAATAATCCTCGTAAACGATTTCCTGCGATGCTTTTCTGTCCCGCCAGATGCCGCGGCTTTCAGAGAGCGGGCAGCCGGGGAAATTGACATTCCAGATCATGCCAGGTCCGGGAGGCTCATCAATCAACTCTTCCAGCACCTTACTCAGATAAGCATCTGTCATTTCGTGAACGGGACTTGCACCCTCAGACAAAGCAATTCCCCTGTATCCCAGGAAGGACGCTTCGAAAGCAGCGCATGCTGTCGCGGAATACTGGATATCCGTGGCGGCATTGTATCCATAATTAATCCCGGCCAGGACGACATCCGGAGGCTCGCTCATCACTGCCTTCGATCCAATCCGGACACAGTCCGCCGGTGTCCCGCTGCAGGAAAATGCACGTACGCCTTCCACCTCAAACGGAATCGGCCTGATCTCCAGCGGCCGGTCCAGTGTAATGCTGTGGGAGGACGCACTTCTTTGATCATGCGGCGCGATCACCCATACGGAACCATATTGCACTGCTTCCCGCGCAAGGCGGATGATCCCGTCTGAATGAATCCCATCGTCATTGGTGACCATAATTACACGACTCATCAGTCTCTCCTAACTGTCGCATCTGTAAGATACAGCACGTTCAGCCCGGAACGCTTTAAGCTTTGCGCTCTGAGCAACGGAGGGTTTCACAGTTACTCCTGTTTTAGACCTGTCACAGTTCCTTATCATTTGCGCGGGCTGACACGGCGGGTTTGCCGGATTGCTCTCACAGGGCATACCAGCGAGCACAGCTGGCAGCCGACACATCTGCTCCCATGCAAGGTGACTTTCCTGGTTTCCGCATCAAAGCTGATTGCCTGATGGCCGCCATCCCTGCAGCTGATATAACATCGGCCGCAGCCAATGCATTTTTCCCGGTCAAAGGACGGGAATACGATGGTGTCACGTTCCAGCCGGTCATTTTCCACCAGATTCTCCAGGCCGCTCCTGCTGATCTCTTTGATGGATCTGTAATTACGCTGCGCCATGAAAACCTGAAGTCCTGAAATCAGGTCATCGATGATCCGGTAGCCATATTCCATGACAGCAGTCGTCACCTGAAGGCTTTGTGCGCCGAGCATCAAAAACTCCACGCTATCCCGCCATGTAACAATCCCGCCCATCGCACTGATATGGCTTCCCTGCAGCCTTTCGCACTGCCCCAGCTGGGAAATCATGCGCAGCGCAATCGGTTTGACGGCACGCCCGGAATATCCTCCGATCATCGATTGTCCATGCACAGACGGCTGTGCAGTCATCGTATCCAGATTCACTCCTGTGATGGATTTTATGGTGTTGATTGCCGCGATTCCGTCGGCACCACCCTCCACTGCCGCGATCGCAGGGACGGTAATATCGGTAATATTCGGGGTCATCTTTGCCAGAACCGGAATGGACGACCCGCGCCGCACCGCCTGGGTAAAGCGCCGGACCGCATCCGGATCCTGCCCGATATCAGACCCGGTTCCCTGTGCTTCCATGTTAGGACAGGAGAAATTACACTCGATCACATCCGCCCCGGCTTCTGTCACCGCGCGTGCCAGATACTCCCACTCCTGCTCATTTCTCCCCATAATGGAGGCAACGATCACCTTTGTCGGATAATCTTTCTTCAGCCTCCGGAAGAATTCCAGGTTCTCTTCCACGGAATAGGTTGACAGCTGTTCAATATTCTTGAATCCGTACCAGTCTCCAACCGGTGCGCGTACGGCGGAAAACCTGGGGGATGCTTCGTGCATCTCCATCATGGAAACCGTCTTGAAAGCAGCGCCTGCCCATCCCATCTCAAAGGCCTGGGCGCACATCTCATAATTGCTGGCGACGACAGAGGAAGAAAGCAAGAACGGGTTTTCCAGCTTTACCCCGCACAGATCGCAGGCAAGATCAACCTTGCCGGCTCCGGCAGTCCCCTCGAGTCTTTGTTTTTTATGCTTCAGCTTCTCAAGAACATCACCGATCTTAACGCCTGTCGGACATACAGCTTCTGCTTCTGCCATCCAGGAGGGATCATAATCTTCCGGCAGAAGGTCTGCTGCTATCTCAATGTTATCAAAACGTAAGGCACGGAGAATCCGCCCCGGATCGCATTGTGCGCATGCTTTACTGCAGGGGGCGTCATGGCAGAGAACGCAGTGAATCGAATCGTCCCGCACCGGCAGCAGTCTTTTGGGTTCTGACATAAGGTTCCTCCTTTCTTAAAATGACAGGTTCTTAGGATCTGCTCAATAATAACTACTCATCTTTCTTGTGAAACCTTGAACAGTTATTATTGAGCAGCTCCTTATAAGTTTTATTATAGCGTCATACAAAACATTTTCCAATCATCAGAAATAGCTTCCGCCTGTTTTTTCTCCGGCACTTTTCTCAGCCTTTTTCCTTGACTTTTTCTTCGACAATACAACCGGGCCGGTGCCTTGTGGCACCGGCCCGGTTGTATTCAAACGATGTCTGAAATCTCTATCATGAAATCCTGCCTGTGGTTATCTCAGGAAGGAGCTGTTTGCCCATCCCCAGGTTCCATTATAGCAAACATAGGTATAATTGCAGGGGATTCCATTCAGGCCGGTTCCTCTGGTAACCGCGCCATAGGTGTAAACCTGATTGCCGGGCCACATCTGTGCCAGTTCGTGATACTGATCCCACACCGGCTGCGGCCTGAGTGCAAGGTATGAGCCATTGCAATTTCCAACCGTCATATAAAATCCGCTTGAGCCGTAGCCTGCATTCACATCCTCAAGTCCCTGACCGTCATTGATGATCTTCTTCTCCTCAGCCATGATACATTCTCCTTTCTCTGTCCGGATTCCTGGTTCCGAAACAATAACAATGATTTGTGTTTCACCGGCTCTGTTTGATCTCCGGTTCTGCTTATTGATACGAGCCCTTCAGAAAAAAGGCCAATCAATCACCTGGAATATTGACCAATCAGACAAGGATCTCCGTCCATCTCCGGCATCCGCCAATCCACCAGAATGAGGTTATACGGCTCCCTCCTTGCCTGCCTGAGCACATGTTATCAAGTCTGCACAGCTCTTCGATTCAGGTTACTACGTCGACTGACAACAACGCAGCAAATACATGCGAAGACAAGCCAGATGCATGAGTTATTTTTCTACAGATCCTTACTGTTTTCAGTCAGTTTCACCGCTTCAGGTAATCAGAAGAAACCGGAAAGCGGAAATAGGTGTCCGGATACGGCTCATCTGCCAGGGTGAAATGCCACCACTCACAATCCATCGGCAAAAAACCGTTCCTCAGCATCGCATGTCTCAAAAACATCCTGTTCCCATACTGTTCCTTTGTGATGCCCTGATAACCGGGGTGGGAGACTTCGGAGAAAAAGTCAAAGGGACTTCCCATATCCACTTCTTTCCCTGTCTTCATATCAAAGAGCGTCAGGTCAACCGTGCTGCCCCTGCTGTGGCTGGACTGCTTCGCGATATAGCCCTGTTCAAACAGCTGTGGCTTGTCCAGATCCGGATAGAAAAATGGTTTCATGCGCAGATCCAGGTCTTCAATTCCCCAGAGCATAAAATTATTGACCGCTGTCTGCGGACGGTAGGCATCAAATACCTTCAGCCGGTATCCCTGTGTGTTCATCTCGTTGCTGACCGTCTTTAAAGCCCGCGCTGCCTGCTTCGTCAGGATTGCGCAAGGATCTTCATAACCGTCAATCCGGTCACCGATAAAATTATAGGTAGAGTAGTATCGTATTTCCTGTATGATTCCGGGAAC
Organism: uncultured Clostridia bacterium; assembly: GCA_946623485.1. Lineage (GTDB taxonomy): Bacteria > Bacillota > Clostridia > Lachnospirales > Lachnospiraceae > Porcincola. Next base: position 7,221 of record CAMORF010000025.1, on the reverse strand, counting down.
ATAATCCGCCAAGAGAACGAATCCGCCCGGGTTCATCGTAAAATCTGTCATAATCAGTTTCCTTATGTCTCAGTGAAGCATCTCGGATCAAGCCTTATGCGTATCAAGTCTTATGCAAATCAAGTCTTATGCCTGAAAACGAAGCCAGACATTCTGAAAATATTATAGCAAACAAAGCAGCTTTGTCACGACAATCTGAAAGAATAAAAATCCCGGCGATCAAAATCCCATCCCTGGCAGGAAACCTGGGATGGGAACTATAATCCGGCAAAAGTTTTGCGGCTGCTATGTCATTTTCCTGCAGCCGGTTCTGTTTTTTCTCCTCCAGACCTGCGGAAGAAATGAAACGCAATGGCAATCCCGATCAGGATCAGCGCTGTGATGAGTGCGCCAACCAGCCCAGACACGGTGGTGCCTGCAGCACTCTCTGAGCCCGGAAATGCATAATCCGGCAAAAATGATGTAGTGCTCTGTATGCTTTCGGCTGCTTTCATCGCGCTTCCCGAAGCCGGAAGCTCCGCTGTCCCGGCAACTCTTTCAAGCGCCCATTCCAGGCCGTCAGGAAGAGAGGAAGCAATCAAAGACAGAAATCCTCCGATCGCAGCGGCTGCGAGAGCCAGAATTCCGACGGTTTTTCCCAGGGAAAGACGCGCCTTCCTCTTTTCTCCCGAACCGATCCCCCACAAGAGCTCCGGCCTTGCTTCATGAATAAAGCACAGCACAGCTGAGGTAATCAGGCCTTCCACAAGTCCGATCGCAAGGTGGATCGGAAGCATCGCCGCCAGAAACGCACCAAAGGGAAGAGAAGAAATTCCGGAAGCCCAGGTTTCCACACAGACGGAAAATGCGCCCATCTGAAGCGTAACCACGCTGCCCAGGATGGAAGCAAGCGTGATCTTCCCTTTTGAAGCTCCCTGCTTCATGACATTTTTCCAGATCACAAGTGCGCCGATGAAGCATCCGTAGAATGCCATGTTCCAGATATTACATCCAAGCGCAAGAAGGCCGCCGTCCGCAAAAAACAGGCATTGCACCAGCAGGACGCCGATCATGGTCAGAAACCCTGCATACGGTCCCAGGATTGCGGAAAGCAAAAGCCCTCCGCACAAGTGTCCGCTGGATCCCGTTCCGGGAATCGTAAAATTAATCATCTGAGTCGCAAAGACGAACGCGCCCATCACCCCCATCACGGGAACCTTCTCCGGCGCATGCTCCTGTCTTACCTTATAGATAGAATATGCCGCCGCCACGCCGGATGCGCCATACATCACCGCGGCGGTTGCAGGAACAATCAAGGCATCAGCCATATGCATAGTAACACTTCCTTTCGTTGTTTCACTTCTTCTCGATAAACGAATGTCTCTCCCCGTTGATATCGCGCTTACAGATGCAATCTCATTGGCTTCTCTGGAAACGCATCTTTTTGTCGTTTATAACTGACTTACAGATACAATCTTATCGGCTCTTATTACGCCTCCTTGATTGTAATGCCAGCTTATTCCAACGCAGGTTCCAGTATCTCGAGCTGAGCGGTACCATCCTCGTTCGCTGTCATCTGTGCCATGACACCGAAAGGAAGGAACATATTATCTTCTCCGTGCCCGGCAGGAACGCCTGTGATGCAGGGCTTTCCTGCCAGTTTTGCGTATCCCTCTATAGCCTGGGAAACCGTGCATTCATCGCTGTCAGTATTGTTCACCATCTCCCCGATCAGGATTCCGTCAACACGGTCAAAGAGTCCATTTTCCCAAAGCTGGCCCATCAGCCTGTCAATCCGGTATGCAGCCTCTCCAACCTCTTCGAAAAACAGAATCGCATGATCCGCCTGCAGTTCGTACTCCGTTCCAACCAGAGAAGCAAGTATCGTAAGGTTGCCTCCGATGATTCGCCCTTTGGCAGTACCCGGAACCAGCGCTGTCAGCTCCTGTCCATCCGGAAGGGTAATCTCTCCGATGGGATCCGTATTCGTGATCCCTTCCCGGAACTGAGTTACGGTATAGTCCATCGACATATCTTCGAATGAGATCTGATCCAGATCTATCTTACAGTTCTCAGGCTGCACGCTGTCTCCGGTAAGAACCTCAAGATTCAGGTTCTTCTCAAAAAGCTGCTGTACGTAACTGGAATAAATATCGCTGAAAGAAGAGACCATTGGCCCGTGCACAGTCGCGATGCCGCACTTCTCCATCAATGCCACATGCAATGCCGTAATATCGCTATATCCCATCAGCAGCTTCGGATGCTCTGCAATCATCTCATAATCCAGGTAATCCAGAATACGGCTGCAGCCATATCCACCTCTCAGGCAGAGAATGGCATCGACACTGTCATCCAGGAACATTTCATTCAGTGCTTCCGCCCGCTGCTCATCGCCTTCGACAACGGAGCGGTCTGTCTGAATACAGCTGTCAGCCACCTTGACCTTGTATCCAAGGGAACGAAGAAACATCACCGCCTGATTGAAATCATTATTCTCAATATAAGATGCCGGTGCGACAATGCCAATGCAATCCCCTTTTTTCAGGGCTTTTCCTTTTTTCAGGCTTCCGGCTTCGATAGAACCTGCATCAGCCTGTTCTTCGGTTTCTGTTTCGGGCGATGCAAAATGCAATGTAATCAGCTTGTTCTCAATCTCCGCTTCCGTCTCTTCCTCGGTTTCAACCTCTGTCTCAGCTTCGGTCTCTTCCTCAGTTTCTGCTTCTGTTTCTTCTTCAGTCTCTGCTTCGGTCTCTTCCCAGGTTTCTGCTTCTGTCAGCGCTTCATATGATTCCATGCCGCTTAGCACGAGGATATCATCCCCTTCTGTTTCTGGTACAGCAAATGTCAATGAGATGAATGCCTTCTCCGTTTCTGACATTGTTTCTAACTCGGACTCACCTGCGGTCAGAGTATCTGTCTCCGCTTCGGTCTCAGCAGCTTCCCAGGCTTCCGTCTCCGCTTCGGTCTCAGCAGCTTCCCAGGCTTCCGTCTCTGCCTCTGTCTCGACAGCTTCCCATGCTTCCGTCTCTGCCTCTGTCTCGACAGTTTCCCCGGCTTCCGTCTCCGCTTCGGTCTCTGATCCAGTCAAAACTTCCGTCTCGGTTTCAACTGCTTCCCCGGCTTCGGTTTCCACTTCCGTCTCTGGTGCAATCACCGCCTCCGTCTCCGCCTCGGTTTCCGGCAGCACAGCGGCTTCTGTCTCCGTTTCAGACGCGAGAGTATTCCCTTCAGCCTCGGTCGAAGCAGCCATCAGCTTCATTGCTTCCGTCACGGGCTGCTCCTCCTGACCTTCCGTTGAAAGCTGCATCGCCGACTCAGTCTGCTCTTTTGTCTGCGCAGATACTTCCGTCTGCTCTTTTGCCTGTACAGATACCTCCGTCTGCTTTCCCGTCTGCGCTTCAGACTGCTGTGTCGTCTCATTCGGGGTTGAACTGCAGCCTGTCACGATGACAGCAGCACATAACCCGGCCACCAGCGTTACCAACCTTTGTTTCATTGCAATAGCCTCCTCATAAATGATCTCCACCATAGAAATGACGATAAACAGCCACGCCAGTGATGTACTTCACCCTGCTCATTTCCAGATGCATAACCATTATAACATATGGAATCAGCAAAAGAGAAGGAGCAACATGACAGTCCTCACCCGAAGGAGTGACTTGTTCCGGGGAAACCCCAAAAGCCTATGGGTGAACAGTTTCCGAAATATAAGTATAAATATGAACCGGTAGTCCATACTTCCATCGCGTGATTGTAACATCGCATAATATGAATTATAATACAAACGAACGTAAGGTCCGTTACGTAATTCCGGAACTGCTGGATTCAGGAAAGATCCAGCTCGTATGATAAATCGTGCTTTATATGCAGAGAGTGAAAAGTGCTTATGGATTTCAGGAAACGCTACCGCACCATCTGGTGCACTTATACCCTTGTCTCTCTCAGCGCGCTCACAGCCATCTACCTTATTCTTTCACGTTTTTTTGCAATCAATGTCGGAGGCTTCGGGCGTATCCAGCTGGGCGTCATCGCAAGAATCATGGCCGGAATCTGGTTCGGGCCCTTTGCGGGCGCGCTGTGCGGAATCGCAAGCGACCTGCTTGGCTGCCTGATCCAGGGATACGCGGTGAATCCGCTGATCACCCTTGCCGCGATCCTGTGGGGCTTAATTCCTGCTGTTTTCCATCCATATCGATTTTATTATGGAAAAACCGTCACAAAAAAGAAATCCATTCTCCTGCTGTGCGTCGGAACCATTCTCGCCAGCGTTGTCTGTACCCTGATTGTAACGACAGCCGCACTGGTATGGTTCAATGGGTTCAGCCTTTACGCGATTCTTCCGACCAGGATTGCTCAGTTTTTTATACAAGCCCCGGTATACTGCGTACTGGTCTGCCTGCTGTACTTCAGCCCGGTCACAGCGCAGATCAACCAGGCATTGCAGGCCAGGGTAAGGATCTGTCGATAAATAACTTGCACATCGGAGGTATGACAATGATCTATCCGGATTTTTTAAACGATAATGCAACCATTGGCATCTGTGCGCCAAGCGCCGGTGTCGGCCACAAGCTGGAAAGCTTTGACGCCAGCCTGAGAGAATTGCGCAAACAGGGCTGGAAGGTCTGGGAGACGGAACATGTGCGTGTTGACAGCCTGCGCGGCGGGAATGCGAAAGAACGGGCAAACGAGCTCATGAGCCTGTTTGCCCTCGATTCCATAGATGCGGTATTTGCAGCTGCCGGCGGAGACTTTCTCAGTGACATCCTTCCCTATATCGATTGGCAGCTTCTGGCGGAAAATCCCAAATGGCTGATGGGTGCCTCGGATCCCACCGGAATCCTGTATCCGGTGACCACCATGTGCGATATCGCCACCCTTTACGGCTCAAATGGCGGAAGCTTCGACACTACCGTACTGAGAAACAATGACAGCCTTGTCTCAGCGCCGGATGAAATCTCTGATACAAGCACAAACGGAAGGGATGGTACTTCACCTGTTATGCCTCAATACCTTCGTAATGTGCTCCGTTTTCTGAAGGGGGATCTTCCGGTACAGAAAACCTCCCCGGCATATCTTGGGGCAGACATTTTCCAGCTGGAAGATGGCCCTCTGGCTTTTTCTACCCCCACCGTTTATCAGGCTTCTCACGAATCCCTGAATGTGCAGGGGCGCTGCATCGGCGGCTGCATCGATGTGCTCAAAGATTTGATCGGAACATGCTTTGACTATACCTCAGACTTTATCCGACGCTACCAGAACGACGGATTCATCTGGTATTTTGACAATTTTGCCCTTTCTTCTGCCGTCCTGTACCGCACGCTCCTCCAGATGCGCTACGCCGGATGGATCACGCCTGAAACAACGAATGCTGTCCTGATCGGACGCACGCTCTTTGAAAACATCGAAGCCGACATGACCTATGATGACGCTGTCCGGACAGCATTGCCGGATATCCCTGTCATCTGGAACATGGACATCGGCCATACAGTCCCCCACTTTACCATGATCAACGGGGCGATGCTGAATGTGAAATGGGATGGATCATCTGCGCAGCTTTCCTTCGAGCTGACTTAAATAGATGAAAACACATTGTGCAGGAACAATCAAAAACAGGTAACGATTCAGCACCCCCATCGCTCAGAACGCAAGCGTTCTTCGCTGTGGGAGGTCAGAGGCGCTGAATAGATACAAAACAGAAACAAAAACCCTGCCGCCAGGATCTGTAAACAAGACCTTGCGGCAGGGTTTTACGATTGTTCCACGTGGCTTTATCCCCGCAGGTTAAAAAACATGATCACGCCAAGAATCACCATCATCCCGATACAGGAAAGCATCAGGGCAAATGAAAAGTTTCCATGAATCGGCCTGTAGGCTTCCCGCACCTCATCTCTGCGTTTTTCCAGGAAGCCGACCTGATCCGGCGTATCCGCTACCACATGTTCCTTCAGAACCGTCTTCCGGACCAGGACAATCAGCGCATCCGGGCCAACCGATAAAAACCTGCACATCCAGGCAGCACATGTAAGTACTCCCTTGCAGAGGACAGACAGCACCTTGTTCTCTGCAAAAACAGAGCATACAGCACCGAAGAAGCCTGGAAGCCATCTGGTGAGCATCGGTCTGTAAAGCAAGTCCTCCAGATCAAGCCGCTGTGGCCAGCGGTTGACATAGATCCCTTCCCGGAGCGTGCACCTTCCGGTTAAGGTACCGCCCTCCATCAGGAAACCACGGATCACGAACAGGTATAGCAGGGCTCCGATTCCAAGGGAAATCAGGGCTCCCTTCACACATTCAAAGCTCAGCGGCGCAAAATGCGCAAGTGCCTGCGCATGCCCTGTCATGAAGGACGCAGCCGCGTCAAATACCGGCTTCTGCCCCAGCAGGATGAACAGGATCGACGTTCCGAAGACGGCAATGACTGAGCCGATTCCCATATATCCTTTTGCGCACTTGTCATATTCCTGCTGCCTGCGCGGATCCTGATTCTTCTCCACAAACAGACACAGGAAAAGCTTCAGCATGTAAGCAAATGTACATCCGCCGGAGATCAGGAAGATCCATTCAATCACAGACAGAAGGCCTGCTGCGGAAGAGCGGATTGCCGCCCCTTCCCCTGCTTCCATGATTCCTGCCGTAATTGCCTCATGCAAAAGCGTCTTACTCGCATAGCCATTGAACAGCGGTACGCCGGCGATCCCCACAACACCCAGGAAAAAGGAAACCTTCAGGAGCCATTTCTTCCTTCCCCAGCCCCGGATCTGGTTCAGATCCAGCGCATGAAGGTTCATCACCACAACTCCCGCTGCACAGAACAGGCAAAGCTTGAGCATGGAATGATTCACCATATGAAGAAGCGTTCCGCACATCGCAGCAAGCGCATGCCCTTCCAGCGCGGCAAATCCGCCTCCATTCACCGCGCCTGCCGCCACGGCCTTTGCTGTTCCATGCTGTACATGAAGCAGGACCGTCATTCCGATTCCGGTCAGGATAAACCCGATCTGAGACATGGAGGAGCATGCCAGCGTACGCTTCAGGTTCACTGAAAAGAGCGCCAGCACTGCGCCCAGAAACATGGTGATGGTTCCAAGGATCAGAACGATCCACCCGAAGTCCGGAAAATCAATCAGTGCCTCAATCCCTGTCAGCAGAATCCCATAGATTCCCACTTTGGTCAGCACACCGGACAGAAGCGCTGACGCGGGCGAAGGAGCGACCGGATGGGCCTTTGGAAGCCAGACATGA
>CAMORF010000024.1 GCA_946623485.1 uncultured Clostridia bacterium | reverse complement strand
TATCGGATGAAAAGACAAGCAAGATGTACAAGTTATTTTGTAACAGATCCTTATCTTATGTCTGTTCACATTGACCGATCCTATAGCTGAACGATCCTATGGCTGAAGCATCTCGTCATACAGCTTCTCGTATTTTTTCGCGCTTGCATTCCAGGAAAAATCCATTGCCATGCCGCGGTCTATGATCTTATTCCATTCCTCCTTGTGGTGGTAGAATACATCCATCGCATACTGGATGGTATGGAGCATCTCATGGGCATTATAGTTGGCAAATGAGAACCCGGTTCCTGTCGAATCATACTCATTATAGGGAATTACCGTATCCTTCAGACCGCCGGTTTCCCGGACAATCGGCACCGTGCCGTACCGGAGACTCATGAGCTGAGACAGGCCGCAGGGTTCAAAGAGCGAGGGCATCAGAAACGCGTCACAGGACGCATAAATCTTATGGCTCATCGCTTCGGAATAGTAGATATTGGCCGCAACCTTTCCCTGGTATTTCCAGGCAAAATGCCGGAACATATTTTCGTAACGCTCTTCCCCAGTACCAAGAACCACGAGCTGGAGATCCTGCTGGCAGATCTCATCCATCATGTAAGCAATCAGGTCAAATCCCTTCTGATCCGTCAGGCGGGATACGATGCCCACCAGGAACTTACTGTCATCCTGATCCAGGCCAAGCTCCGCCTGGAGCGCCTGTTTGTTTTTCACCTTCTCCTTCCGGAAGGTATTGACATTAAAGTTAAACTCCACGAACGGATCGGTGTCCGGATCATACACCTTATAGTCGATTCCGTTCACAATCCCCGTCAGGACGTTATTCCTGGCGCGCATCAGCCCGTCAAGCCGTTCCCCGTAGAATGGTGTCTGAATCTCATTCGCGTATGTCTCAGAAACAGTCGTTACCCGGTCCGCATAGACAATCCCGCCCTTCAGGTAATTGGCATCCCCATATGCTTCCAGCTTATCAGGCGTGAAGAAAGACTGATCAAGGCCTGTGATATCCTGGACCGTCTTGACATCCCAGACTCCCTGGAACCTAAGGTTATGGATGGAAAGAACCGTCTTGATGTTCCGGAAAAAATCCCCTTCATGGAACCTGTCCTTCAGATAGACCGGGATCAGCGCAGTCTGCCAGTCATGGCAATGGATAATATCAGGCTGAAAACCGATCAACGGCAGCGCGCTGAGGACAGCCTTGGAGAAGAAGGCATATTTTTCCACGTCCTGATAGATATTACCATACGGTTTTGCGCCGGAAAAATAATATTCATTATCAATGAAGTAAAATGTCACACCTTCGCTGGCCGCTTCCAGAACACCAACGTACTGGCTTCTCCAGGAGAGATCCATATAGAAATGAGTCAGATATTTCATCTGATCCTTCCATTCCTGACGCATGCACATATATTTGGGAAGGATCACCCTTACATCGGTCTGTTCTTTGTCAAAACAACCGGGCAGGGATCCTACCACATCCGCGAGTCCTCCCGTCTTAATGAAAGGCACGCCCTCAGAAGCGGCAAACAATATCTTCTTCATGGATAATTCCTTCTTCTTACACGCAAGCATCGATCAAACAGAACCATTCTTCTGCGTAAACAGCCAGTTGTTGCTCGCCAGGTTGGACTTCAGGATATATTGTCCCAGATTCGCGTCTGCGCAGCAACGTGCAAAATAAGTCCGTCCGTCGATCTTGATCTTCACTTTGACACCAAAATCAAACTTCGTCCCCGCAACCTTCTTCCCCTGGATGGTAAACGTAATCTTCTTCGTTCCGCCATCCGGAATCGTCATCTGTGTCTGGTTCTTCATCTTCAAAGAACGAATCTGCAGGTAATCCGGGAAATTGAGCAGCCTGCCGCCTGAACTGTAAACCGTCATAGGCACGCCGCTGTCATTGGTGATACTGATCTTCACCCTCTTTTTGGCAGGATTGATGCTTACAAGCCGGATGACAAATTCCGGATCCGAGCTCATCACCTCAACCTTGCAATTCAAGGAATACGTCTTGTTGTTTACCGTTGTCGCCGCCGTCACTGTCGCAGTGCCGGAGCCGACAGCAGTCATCTTTCCCGAATTGCTCACCTTGACGACAGACGGATTAGAGGACGTCCACTTCACGGCCGCATCGGTATTCAGCACTTCATTGATCACGATCTCGCCATAGCTCAGGGAAAGATCCGTATAAAGAAGCGTAGGGCTCGCGACATAAGGTACAACCTTTACCGTCATCTGGTCCGTAGAATTATCCGTTCCGATAACGGTAATCACCGCAGTCTTGTTCGCCGTAATGCCCTCCACGGTGATCTGGGGAGGAGTGACATTGTTATTGACCTTGACAACCTTCGCCACGCTTTCGTCTGAGGAAGCATAGCTGGCAACCGGAACAAAGCCACCGGTTACATTCTCCTGGGATACCGTTACGACCTCCGTTGTTCCGGCCATGATCTCAATCGTATCCGGAATCTTAATCCCGGAGTTGCCCTTCACGTTAAAGTACAGCGTAAAGCCCTTCGCATAGTTGGAAGCAAAGGTTCCTTTATAGTATACGCCAAGGGAATACGTTCCTGCCGGCACCGTCATATGGACAGAATACTCCAAAGCGGGATAATCGATATCCGTCAGATAGTACTTTTCATGCGTTTTGACGTTCTCCAGCAAAAAGGTGACTTTATGATTGATGTTATAAGCATCACTGGTCTGGCTGCCGCTGCTGAGCTGATAAGTGTAGTTCGTGCCCGGATTCGTGATGCCGGAAAGCTTTACCGACACCTCAATATTCGTCTTCACCGATACGGTAAACTGGTTTGACCAGCCTGCATTCCCATTCGCATTCGGAAATGTGATCGTCCTGGCGGAATATACTCTGGAATCAGCCAGTGCATGTACCGCCATAAGCAGGACAAACATCACCGAGAGCAGCAGAACCCTTCTGCACAGCTTCTTCATAATTCATACCTTCCTTCCATAACAAAAAAACCTTCTGCGCCTGACCGGCGCTTCTGAAAATAACTATAACGCATTCAGGCCATTCTGTCACGGTCGAATCGGCGGCAAACCTTTCGGTTTTCTTAATTTGTGGAAACGATCCCCCCAGGTCAGCACGCATGAACGTTCCTGGCATCGGGCAAAGGTGCGCCGGATCTTTATTCTCCCTGCGTCATGTCGGTTCCAAAGTATTTCTCAGACAGTTCTGCCAGCTCACCGGATTCCTTCATGTCTGCCAGGATCTGGTTTACTGCCTCTCTCAGGGAGGCTGAGTCCTCTCCCTTGACAAACGGGATCGCGACATGGTTTGCGTCATCCGAAAGCGCTGCTATCTTGATCTTTGCGTCCGGATGTTCCCTCATATAATCGGAGAAAGTCACTTCCGCGTTCAAGGTCGCTTCGATGCGGCCCTGCAGGAGCAGCTCGATGGTCTGGTTCAGGTCGTCTACCCCCGTGACCTCGGCGCCATATTCTTCCGCCAGGATCGCATAATAGCTGGAGATCGTATTGGCAGTGCTGACCCCCTTCAGATCCTCGAAGGATTTGATGCTGTCGTTGTCATCCGCTACGATGATCGCCGTGTGGATATACACATACGGATCCGAAAAATCATATTTTTCCGACCGTTCTTCGGTCACATCCACTCCGTTGATAACCATGTCATATCTGCCGGCATCCAGCCCGGCGAACAGGCCATCCCATTTTCCTTCAATGAAATCCGCCTTAACCCCAAGGGCGTCTGCGATTGCCTGGCCGACCTCGACATCATATCCGACCAGCGCATCCTCCTCATCATGATAAGTCCAGGGCTCCCAGGTTCCCTCCATCGCGATCTTAATCTCTCCCTCTTCGAGAATCCGCCCAAGCTGATCCGTTCCGTCGGTCATAGAAGCGAAATCACGTTCCCCACGCTCCGTTTCGTCCGCAAAGGCGAAAGATGTTCCGAACACTCCTAATGTAACCGCAGCCGCGGCTGCGGCTGCCATAAACTGCTTTCTCATTTCCTAACCTCCTTTTCTTCCCTTCCTCCGGCTTTCCCGGCCTGCCTGTTTACCGGGTTCAGCCCTCATTGTAGCTTGACAGCATGCGCAGGAAGGCTTTTGTCCGGTCTGCTTTCGGATTGTTGAAAAACTCTGATGTCGGCGCCTCTTCCACAATCACGCCATCTTCCATAAGAATTGCGCGGTTTGAGACATTCCTTGCAAAACTCATCTCATGTGTCACGACCACCATGGTCATCCCCTGGGACGCCAGGTCACGCATCACGCTGAGCACCTCCCCGATCAGTTCCGGGTCCAGCGCGCTTGTCGGCTCATCAAAGTAGATAATCTCCGGATCCGTTGCCATTGCCCTTGCGATGGCAACCCGCTGCTGCTGCCCGCCTGAAAGCTGGCTTGGGAAATGATCCTTTCTGTCGATCATATCAACCCTGCGCAGCTGTTCCAGCGCGATCTGTTCCGCTTCCTCTCTGTCCATGTGCCTTGCGACAATAAGGCCTTCTGTCACGTTCTGGAGCGCTGTCTTGTTGCGGAACAGGTTATAGTTCTGGAACACAAATCCCGTCCGCATCCGGATGGCGGAGATGTCACGCCGGGTGATCCGGGGGAGCTGATATGTTTTCCCTGCAAACCACATCGTACCCTCATCAGCCTTTTCCAGGAAATTGATGCAGCGCAAAAAGGTTGTCTTTCCCGATCCGCTGGGTCCCAGGATCGCAATCACGTCTCCGCTCTCAACGCTCAGGCTGACATCCTTCAGAATATCAGGCCCGTCGAAAGCTTTTTTCACATGCTGAACTTCCAGTACCTTCATCTTTGCTCCAACGTTGTTCCTTACAATGTGATTCGTTTTCGTTTTGTGATCAAATGTAACCGGCCAGAAGTCGATTCCGGTTTTTCCGCTTCAAGCCATCAACATCCCTTCACCTGAACTCATAAGTATTCAACGCCTTCTCGCCTTTGCGCTGCAGGAAAGTCAGAAGGGTTGAAAACAGCAGATAGATTACGCCTACTTCGATGTAAATGGCCAGCGGCTCATACGTCCTGGCCACAATCCGCTGCGCTGCCATGAACATCTCCGCTACCGTGATATTGGCAACCAGGGAGGTGTCTTTGAGCATGCTGATCAGGGAATTGGAAAGGGGCGGGAACGCGGTCCGCATTGCCTGCGGCAGGATAATGCGCCGCATCGTCTGCATATAACTCATCCCGACACATTCCCCGGCCTCCATCTGGCCCTTCGGGACGGATTCCAGTGCCGCGCGCACCGTCTCGGCGCAATAAGCGCCTTCATTGACGGACAGCGCGATAATCCCCGCCAGGAATGGCGGGAGGAGCAGTCCCAGCTGGCCCAATCCATAGAATACAACATAGAGCTGTACCAGGAGAGGCGTGCCCCGGATCACCCAGATATAAAACCTTGCTGCCTGCCGGAGCCCTTTGATGTTCATGAACTGTACCAGGGCAACCAGGATCGCGATCACCAACGCGATTGCAAAAGAAATCGCTGTCAGAGGAATCGTATACATCAGGCCCGGAATCAGGATCTTAGGGAAAGAATCAACCAGTATGCCAATCAGCCGTTCACTCATCGAATGCTCCAATACTATGCCTTCCGTTTCGGACCTTCCGGCACAAAACGAATCTATTTTCCGTCTAAGGATCCCAGGCTATAACGCGCCAGCGGCGCCGGTACACCGGATCCTTTCTTCAGCCACCTGCTGCGGCAACCGTTATCATACACGATAAAACAGCAGAGTGCAATTAAAATGTATAAAATCAGTTCCAGGTCTGTCAGACAGTTCCGGGGTGTTCCGGATCTCATTTATGTCCGTCCCGGAACATGGAGAACTGATCCATGGGATATCGTTTCAGGTTTTCCAGGATTCCGCGCCCGTCTGCCGCAGAAAGCAGCGTACTGCGGTCCCGTTCCACGATGGACTCTGTCTGGTGTTTGGATGGTCCCCCGACGCATCCGCCGGGGCAGATCATTCCTTCGATAAAGTCCTCCTTCAGTTTTCCGCTCCGCAGCAGCAGGAGGGCTTTGCGGCACTCATCCCCGCCTGCGCACCTGGCCAGGGTAATGTCCGAAGTATCTTCTCCCATCTCCTGCATGGCTTCCAGGACCGCGCTGGCCACTCCGCCGGATCCTGCAAAGCGCTTCCCATAGAGAGAGGCTTCCTGATAATCCTCCTTAACCGGGGTGATTTCCACCTGCTTTGAATCCAGAAGCGCGACCATCTCCCCATATGTCATCGCGTAATCTGCGTTATCCACTATGTTCTCATTCAGGGTCTCTCCCTTTTTGGCAATACACGGCCCGATGAAAACCGTCACGCAATCCGGATCCTGTGATTTCAGGTAACGGGACACAGCAACCATCGGCGATACCGTCATGGATTTATTTTCCTCATACTGCTGCGGGAAATGGTGATGCATGAGGGAAATGAATGCCGGGCAGCAGGAGGTGGTCATCTTGCGGCCTTCTTTTCTCGCCTCGATCCACTCCTTCGCTTCCCATGCAGCGGTCATGTCTCCCCCAAGGCCGACCTCGACCATGTCGGCAAAACCGATTTTTTTCAGTGCGGCCCGGACGGATGCCATGCCGATCTCTTTCCCGAACTGTCCCTCCGTAGCCGGAGCGCACATGGCGATGACCCGTTTTCCTTCCTGGATTGCGTGAATGATGTCAACCACATAGATCTTGGAGCCGATTGCGCCGAACGGGCATGCATGGATGCAGTGGCCGCAATGAATGCATTTTTCCTCATCAATCATGCACAGGCCATTCTCATCATAGGAAATCGCGCCTGCAGGGCAGGATCTTTTGCAGGGGCGCTGGCTATGGATGATCGCGCCAAACGGGCATGCTTTCGCGCACTGGCCGCAGGATTTACACTTATTCGGATCGATCTTCATCTTAGTGTCACCCGGCGAGATCGCGCCGAAACGGCAGGCATTGAGGCAGGCTTTTCCAAGGCAAAACCTGCAGCTGTCCGTGACCATATGATCCTGGATCGGGCAGTCATCGCAGGCTGCGGGTATGACAGCGACCACATTTTTCGTCGGCTTGTTCACGTCCGGATTCATTCCCATCGCCAGGCGGATCCTGCCCCGGATGATTTCCCGTTCTTTATAGACACAGCACCGGTAAGTCGGTTTCGGGCCGGGGCTCATGTTATATACGACGCGCTCCCGCTCTTCATGATTGAGAATGCCATCCCAAGCCATACGGCAAACCTCCCGGATGACATGATGCTTCAGTTCCACAAGGCCTTTATCATTCGTGATCATGTCTGCTTCCCCTCTGTTATCCTTCTGTTGTTCTTCCGTTATCCTTCCGTTGTCCTTCTGTTGTTCTTCCGTTATCCTTCTGTTGTCCTTCTGTTGTTCTTCCGTTATCCTTCCGCTACCTTCCTGTCACCGGTTTCCAATGTCTGCTTTCAACACGACACCAGGAATGGTTCTCGTACAAAGACACCAGGAATGGCTCTCGTACAAAATGTCTCCATACCCAAATATTAGTGGAGATCCGCTGATTTCGCAAGCCGACAAAACAGGCGGTGCATCCGCTTTGATGCACCGCCTGCGAATCATTATTCATCCCAACTTGCCATGATCTGCGCAAAGCCTCATGGCTTTCGCTTCATGACCCAGGCCGACGATCCTGAACCAGCGGATCAGTTGCCTGCCATCTGAGCTGCGACTTCAGCTGCAAAGTCTTCATTCTTCTTCTCAAGGCCTTCACCGGTCTCGAAGCGAATGAAGCCCTTCACCTTGACGTTTGCCCCGGCTTCCTTGCCGGCCTGCGCGACATACTGCGCAACAGTCTGCTTGCCGTCTTCTGCCTTGACATAAACCTGGTCAAGCAGGCAGATCTCCTTCAGCTCTTTGTTCAGCCTTCCCTGGACAGCGCCGGCAATTACCTTCTCAGGCTTGCCTGCCATCTTCGGATCCTCAGCGATCTGCTTCGTCAGGATCTCGATTTCATGATCCTTGAACTCCTGGGATACCTCGTCAGCGCTGGTGTACTGCGGTCTCATCGCGGCAACCTGCATTGCGACATTCTTTCCGATCTCACGAACTGCTTCGTTGTCAACATCGGTCTCAAGGTCAACGATCGTAACGATCTTTCCATTCATATGGGAATAAGAAACAAGGATACCCTTGTCTTCTTTGATCTGCTGGAATCTGCGGATCTTCAGATTTTCACCGATAACGGCAATCTGGGCGGCAAGCGCCTCCCCAACCGTCTTGGACTCATCGATCTTACTTGTCTGATTCAGGAACTCCTCAACAGACTTCACCGTAGTAACCAATGCATGCTGCGCGACCTTCTGGACATAGTTGCGGAACTTCTCATTCTGGGCAACGAAGTCGGTCTCAGAGTTCACCTCGACAACAACCGCTTCCTTCATGTCACCAGAAACCGCAGCCATGGAAACGCCTTCCGCTGCGATACGGCTCGCCTTCTTCTGCGCGGTTGCAAGGCCTTTTTCCCTCAGCCATTCAACGGCCTTCTCGATATCTCCGTTCGACGCTGTCAAAGCCTTCTTGCAGTCCATCATCCCGGAGCCGGTCATCTCTCTGAGTTCTTTCACCTGTGATGCTGTGATAGCCATATGTATTCTCCTTACTCTCTCAAAGCCGGGACATCACCGGAACACCTTTTTCTGTGTCCGTGCGGTCCGGCCATCCTGCCATCTTATAAAATGCCTGCGGCATCTTATATCCGCTCATAATATCAGTGAGTGCAATAAAGCTCTGTGCTCAATTACTCGGCAGCACTTTCCTGCGCTTCCCCGGCGTAGTCAATTCCTTCCCCAGTGAATACCTGGTTCTCAATCGGTGCCACGCCTTCGGTCCCCTGCTTTGCCTCGATGACCGCATCTGCCATCTTGGAAACAATCAGCCTGACAGCACGGATTGCGTCGTCATTGCCCGGGATCACATAGTCAAGATCTTCAGGATCGCAGTTGGTATCAGCGATTCCGATCAGCGGGATGCCCAGTGCGTGAGCTTCCTGTACGCAGATGTGTTCCTTCTTCAGGTCAACGATAAAGATCGCATCCGGAAGCTTCTTCATCTCTTCGATGCCGCCAAGGTTCTTCTCAAGCTTCTCAAGCTCCTTCTCGAGCTTAATTACTTCCTTCTTCGGAAGTACCTGGAAGGTTCCATCCGCCTGCATCTTCTTGATGTCCTTCAGCCTCTTGATCCGGCTCTGGATGGTCTTGAAGTTGGTCAGCATGCCGCCGAGCCATCTCTCGTTGACATAAAACATTCCGCAGCGCTCTGCTTCCTGCCGGATGGAATCCTGTGCCTGCTTCTTCGTGCCGACAAACAGGATGGATCCGCCATTCGCCACGATATCGCCGATCACATTGTAGGCGTCATCGATCATGCCGACCGTCTTCTGCAGGTCAATGATATAGATGCCGTTGCGCTCCGTGTAGATATAGGGAGCCATCTTGGGGTTCCATCTTCTGGTCTGATGTCCGAAATGGACGCCTGCTTCCAGCAGCTGTTTCATGGAAAGTACACTCATCACAATTCTCCTTTGGTTTTGTACTTCCGCACGTTTTATCTCCGCGGGAGCCTTCCGGCACCGCCCGCAGAATCCACATGCGTGTTTATTCAGCAACTTTCACAGTATATCATGCAGAAAAAAACAGTGCAACACCGTTTTTTTCGCGATGTTCCACTGTTTTCTCATCCGCTGTAATATCTGTTAAATGTCATTCTCTGCGCAGCGCTTCGATCGGATCCAGATTTGATGCCTGCACGGATGGCAGAAGTCCGAATACAATTCCGATAATCATCGAGAACAGAACCGCGACCAATGCGGCCGGCCAGTTGATTCCGACCAGGATTCCGGTAAACCGGTGGATCAGCTGGCTCATGGCGATTCCGGCTGCCACCCCCAGGATTCCGCCCAGGCTCGTCAGCACGGCTGCCTCCGTGAGGAACTGCCACAGGATCGCGCTCTTTCTGGCACCGATTGCTTTTTTCAGGCCGATCTCATTGGTTCGCTCCGTGACGGACACAATCATGATGTTCATGACGCCGATTCCGCCGACCAGCAGAGAGATGCCCGCAATCCAGACCAGCTGCAGGTTAGACGCATTGGCCAGCTCCTGCTGCTGCTTTACGATACCCAGCAGATCCTCCGCGCTGTACGTGATCGTTGAATTCTTGCTGGTAATTGTCTCGTTCAGGATGTTTGCCGTCCTCTGCCCTGCCCTTGTCATTTCCTCTGTGCTGGTCGCTTTGACAACGACATTCTCAGGCTCATCGTACTGAAACACAATGGGCCATGTTGCCTTCGGCATGAAAAAGATTCCATTTGAGCCGTCATCATAAGTATAGAAGTCGTCCACGTCCTGGATATCCGGCTCATAGGAAGCGGTTTTATACACGACTCCGATCACCGTAAATGGCTGTCCGCTGATCTCCACCGTGCGTCCAAGAGGGTTCGCCCCCTGGAACAGATTTTCAGAAGCAGTCTGATCCACGATGATGACGCGATGGTATTTATCATAATCCTCCTGGAGAAATACACGTCCGGTCTTGACCGCGTAGCTGAGCGTGTCAAAATAGTCCATGTCAATGCCATAGATATTGAATTCGCTCAACGATTTATCCCGGTAATAGACGCCTTCTGACACGAATCTCGTGGTAAAGCTCGTCATCTTCTCCACATCGTCCAGGGCCAGGATCCTCTGCCTGGTGTCATCCGAGATCACAGGAATTCCCTGCGGGATCGATGAGGAATCATAGATCTGGTATTCCTCACCGCCCTGGCTTAGAGTGACATTTACCGTATTGTTTCCGGATCCAACCAGCTGATCTCTCAAGGCATTGTTGGTTCCCTGAATCGTGGAAACAATGGCGATGATGGAAGCGATTCCGATGATGATTCCGAGCATGGTCAGGAAAGAACGCATCTTATGGGACCAGATTCCCTGAAATGCAAGCCGTATATTCTCTATCATATTGCTTTTGCCTCTACTCCATCAATCCGCAACAGATCCTGAATCGATGTCTCACGATCTGTCTCAATAGCTGTCTCCTTCCACAGCAGACAGGTAATTCACTTCTACGGTCGGGGCTCCCTCTTCTACGCCCTTTCCATATGGAAACGCGATGTAGTCAGTCTGCCTCAAGCCGGATTTGATCGTAACCGAGCCCCAATTATTGGCTCCGATCTCCAGGTATCGTTTCTCAAGAAGGCCGTCCTCTCCGCGGACATAACAGTAACTTCTGCCGCTGCTGTCTGTCCGGATGAAGTATTCATCCAGTGTCAGACCTCCGGAAAATGGATCTGCGCCCATACTGGAGGCATTGCCGGTCAGTGACAGGTCAACATAAGAATCCACGGAAAGCCCTTCCGCATTTTCGATATAGGCAAGGAACGGATAATACGAAGAATTCGCATTTTCATCTCCATACCCGTAATAGTTGAAATTATTCTCGGTATCGGGATATGGTGATATTTCAACAATCTCTGCCGCAAAGTTGCTGCCGGTTTCATAGGATGTTCCGGTTATGACATCGCCAACCTTCACGGTATCCAACGATAGCTCATTTACCGTGCCCCTTACATACAGGCCTTCTCTTCCCGTGATGGTTATAAATGCGTTAGAACTGGAACTGGAGTCCATGCTTCCTGCGTCTTTGACGATGCCGTCCATCGTCGCGTAGACAATCCTGCCATCCAGGATCTTCTTATATTCCCTGATCCCAAGCTCGGCCTCGCGGATCTGGAGCTCTGTTTCTTTGATCAGTTTTTCCTGTTCCTTGATTGCCTCCTGGATTTCCTCCGCGGTGTACAACGGGCCGTCGTCTCCGCCTTCGTCATCGTAGCCTCCATCGTCCATCATCTCGCCTTCCGTGGAGTAGGTGTCCGGCTCATCCACTGACTCTTCCACTGCATAGTAATAGTTCAGCCTGTGAACCGCGTTACGGAGGAAGGTGAGGATTGATTCCCCGCCAAATACCGTATCGTTCATGGAGGCATACTGCGCGGAGAATTCAACGGACTGCGTGGCCGGATTATAGATAAACAGACTGTCAGGCAGGTTCGTGAACTCGCTGACGGCATCCCGTATGGCCTGTTCATTGTTGCGGAACCAGTCATCCTGCAGCGCGGACGATGAAGTCCTTGCCGGATTCAGGGTCAGCATGGTATGGATAAAGTGGTACGCGCACAACCTGTCGTAGGCTTCCTTCATGACCGATGCGGTTGCTTCCCCGACCTGGCCGCGCACCTCGGTGCTGACATGGACATCCGTTACGTTCACCGTGTTCCCGAACAGGTCCATTGCCTGGTGCTCATCGGTTTCCGCGAAGGAGTTCCGGAACTGCTGGATTGCCGTGTCGATTGCACCGATCTGCGGTGCAATCGCGTCCCATCCGGTGTCCGCCGCGGCGGAAATATTATTCACGTCATTCAGGAACTGATTGATGTTCCCGACAAGTTCCCCGACCGACACATCCTCAGCGTCTTCATCCACATAGGTATCTCCTGTGAAGTTTGTCTCCGGGGCGTAAACAGGAGGCTCTTCAGCATTGGCAGTTCCGGCCTGCTCTTCGTTGGCGGATGTATATCCGGGGATATTAAACATATTGCTCTCATTCAAACGATTCAG
>CAMORF010000023.1 GCA_946623485.1 uncultured Clostridia bacterium | reverse complement strand
CAGCAGGATTTCAGTGCAGCAGGATTTCAGTGCAGCAGGATTTCAGGGCCAGCATGGTTTCAGGCGCACAGAAGGAGAGACAAGGCATGGAGCGGAGCATGGTACATAACGCAGTGGACATCGTTGTCCCTGTCTATAACGGATATGAAGACCTGGTCAGGTGCGTCGAGAGCATTCTGAGAAATACGGACCTTAGCCGGCATCGTGTGATTCTGATCGATGACTGCAGCAAGGATGAGCGGGTGGAGGCATTTCTCCGGGAGGTTTGCGGCGGTCCGGAGGAAGGCGCGGAAAATGGGATAGGTTCCGATAAAGGCATGATTGCGGTGTTCAACCAGGTTAACATGGGATTTTCCGCAAACGTCAACAGAGGGCTTGCCTGGTCTGACCGGGATACGATTGTGCTCAATTCCGACACGATTGTGACACAGGGCTGGGTGGAAAAGCTGCAGTCCTGTGCAGGGAGGTCAAAGCGGATCGCCACGGTGACGCCGCTCTCCAATGCGGCGACGCTTGCGTCCGTGCCGGTGTTCCTGAAGGACAATCCGCTGCCGGAGGGATATACGGCGGACTCCTACGCGAGGCTGGTGGAGCGGGTCTCCCTGCACCGTTATCCGAGGATTCCTGTCGGTGTGGGATTTTGCATGTATGTGCGCAATGAGGCGTATGCTCTCGCGGGCGCATTTGACGAGAAAGCCTTTGGGCGCGGGTATGGCGAGGAAAACGATTTTTGCTTCCGCTGTACGATGCTGGGATTCATCCATGTGCTGTGTGACGACACTTTCATCTATCACCGGGGAACCGCGTCCTTTGGCACAGAGGAGAAAAAGCGGCTGATTGAGGAGCATACTCAGATCCTGCGCAGGCGGTACCCGGAATTCATGGAACAAAATGATGTTTATTGCAGGGAGGATCCGGATTCTGAGATCCGTGACAACCTGCTTTTGCACCAATGCCTTGACAACGGGAAGAAAAACCTTCTGTATTTCCTGCATCTTGATTTCCGGCAGATCGGCAAGAAAAATATCGGCGGGACGCAGCTGCATGTCCGTGACCTTGTGACAGGCGCAAAGGAGCACTTCAATGTTTTTGTATGCGCCAGAGACAAGGATACACTCCGGCTGACCCTCTATCTGCAAGACCAGGAGCTTCCGGAATGGGCGGTTGTGCAGCAGGAAGCGCTTTCGGAGGAGGAATGCCGCCTGGTGACCTTCCAGTTTCCCATCGGCCCGGAGGAATCGTTCCCGGTCTTGTATGATGAGCAGATTGCAGGCGTGCTCAGGAAGATTCTTACTTCCTTCCACATCGACCTGGTACATGTTCACCACACCCAGGGGCTGTCGCTGGATGTTTTCCGGGAGTGCAGGAACCTGGAGATTCCTGTGATTGCCACCTTGCATGATTATTATTACGCGTGCCCGACAACGAAACTTCTTACCCCGGAGGGCAGGTTCTGCCCGATGGAAGGGAGCTTTGTGGATTGGGAGAATGAAGCGAAGACGGAAGAAGAATCATCACAAGAACAACAGCATCCGTTCCGTAAGGTACCTTCCGAAGCTGCCTGCGCGGCTTGCCTGAAGAAAAACTGCGGTTACGGAAGAGTGCATGTTATCCGGCGCTGGCGGGAGGAAAACGCGAAGGCACTGGAGTGCTGCGAAAAGATCATTTTCCCCTCGGACAGCGCCAGAAGGATCATGTGTGAAGCGTTTCCTTTGCTGGAGACGAGGAGCATGACAATCAGCCATGGAACCGATCCCATCAGTGCCAAAGCTGCGCTGGCAGAGGACCTGGAACCTGTCATGAAGACAGACAGGGTGCATTCCCGCCTGGACCAGCTGCCTGGGGATGGGGGAAGCTTTCATTATATCTCCGGGTGGGCGTATCTGGAAGGATCGGATAGCGTCGATACATCGATTATCATCGAGGTGACAGGACCGGATGGAAGAGTCTCCGGGATACAGGTGAGGCCTCAGGCCAGGCCGGATGTTGCAGCAGCGTACGAGGATCCCAGGTATCTGTGGAGCGGGATTCACGCGGTTTTCCAGGTTCCCGGGATGAAAAAGGGCAGGATCCGGATCCGCCTTTTGATCAGGGAGGGAGACAAAACTTATACGGATGGAAAGATCTACCGTACGCTCTGGGACCCGGAGGCTGCCGGGGATGGAAAACTGAATGTTGCGTATCTTGGCGGCGTGACCAGGGCAAAGGGATCGGATATCCTTCTGGACCTGATCGCGCAGGAAAATGCTCCGTTCCGCCTGTTTGTATACGGAGAGGTCGGGGATCCCCGGATCAATCCTGCGCAGGCACCGGATCACGTATTCTTTTCCGGTGTTTATCAGAAGGATGATATATTCGATTTGCTCCGGGCGAGCAGGATCGATGTGGCATTGATCGCGCCAGCCTGGGCAGAGACATTTTGCTATACCCTGTCAGAAGCCTGGTCTTGCAGGATTCCCGTGATCGGGACGGATCTTGGGGCCGTGGGAGAGCGCATCCGGAAGACAGGGGCCGGGTGGCTGTTAAAGGCAGACGCAAACGCTGAGGATGTCAGAAAGCTGATAGAATGGCTCAGGAGTCATCCGGAAGAATTGAAGAAAAAGAAGAGAAAGGCAGGGGCACTGTCCATCCGGACAGTCGCGGACATGAATGAACAGTACCGTAACCTGTATACGGCCTGCCTTGTGCCGGTGAAGCCGGTGGTTGTGAAGCGCCCCAGGAGCCTGGATCCGGAATTCATGATCGAGGCGTTGGCGATGGCAAACCGCTGCGTCAAAGGACAAGGGGCATCGAGCGAGCGAAACCGGCTGCGGGGGGAATATGAGATGCTCCGCGCCTCGATGGAATTGTTGAAGAATACAACATCTTACCGCGTGGCGAGGAAAATCTCAGAGGCGAATATTCCGTTTAAGGAGCCTTTGAAAAAGCTGCTGAAGCGGTGAGAAGCTGTGGCGGAATAACCTTGCGCATCCTGCCTGCCGATTCAGCGGATCGTGCCGCTATATGAGGAAAGGACCAAAGAGGAAAGATATGAAGCTGAAACAAATTGCATCTTATATCAGGGAACATGGGTTCCGGGGAAGCGCTGTCCTGACTGCGGACAGGCTGCTTGGGAGGCAGGTTCCGGAGGTCTCCTATGAACGGTGGCTGGGGCGGAACCGGCCCTCCTCGCGTGATTACCTGAAGATGGAGAAGGAAGCTCTGCCGGTATCCCCTTTGATCGGTGTGACGGCGTCAATGCCGGATCATGACCGCACCGCATTTGTCCAGTCGCTGGAGATGCAGGTCTACCGGAATTTCAGGGCAATGAAAAACTGCGTAGATCCGGATTATGTTCTGGTGGTAAATGGCCCGTGTACGCTCAGGCCGGATCTTTTATGGAGGGTGGCATATCTTCTGGGGCAGCCGGGCAGTGACGGGATTGACCTGGTTTATTTTGATTCCGACAGGATCTGTGAAGACGGCAGGAAAGGGCATCCTGCTTTTCGCCCGGCGTATGATCCGGAGCTTTTGGAATGCGTCAATTATATGGGCAATGTCGTCCTGGTACGCGGATCACTCGTGAAGGGAACTGAGATTTTCCATAACGGAGAGGATGCGTTTTATGGTTTCCTGAAGCAGGTCTGCCTGGAAGGAGGCGGAAATGACCTGAAGCAGGAGCGCCTGCGGGTGCGGCATATCCCTCAGATCCTCTACCATGATGCCGGGGAGCAGGTATCATGGGACGAATCGGCCGGGGAACCCATGGATGCGTTTTCCTCGAATGGCGGGAATGCCGGGGATCGTCCTGGCAGCAGTCAGGAAGCAGATAGCAATCCGGGAAACCGTCAGGGTACTGAAGATGCCGGGGATCGTCCGGGATGCCTGGATGAAGCTTCCTTGGCCGGTCAGGAGCCCCTCATCAGTGTCCTGATCCCGAACAAGGATCATGGACAGGACCTGAAACGATGTATTAAATCTCTGCAGGTGATCAATACCTGGAGAAATCTGGAGATCCTGATTCTTGAGAACAATTCCGTCCAGGAGGAAACCTTCGCGCTGTACCGGACGCTGATGGAGGAAGACAACAGGATCCGTGTCCTGACCTGGGAGGGATCTTTTAATTATGCGGCGATCAATAATTACGGGGCATCCAGCGCGAAGGGAGATTATCTCCTGCTTTTGAACAACGATACCCGGATTCTTGCCCCGGAAAGCCTCCGGAGGATGGAAGCATTGTGCCAAAGGCCTCAGACCGGTGCGGTTGGAGCGCTCCTTTTGTATCCGGACGGGCATGTGCAGCATGGCGGGATCATTCTCGGGCATGGCGGTATTGCCGGGCATGCGTGGGAAGGGGATCTTCCGCAGACGGATCTTGACGATTATCCGGCTCTCGTCTTTTCCCATACGCATAACGTGAGCGCGGTGACGGGTGCATGCATGATGCTGAGACGGGCAGTATGGGAGCAGGAAGGCGGCATGGACGAGTCGCTTGCCGTTACATTTAACGATGTAGATCTGTGCATGCGGCTTGGCAGGGATTCCTTCCGGGTTCTTATGTGCCCGGGTGCGTGCCTGGTGCATGATGAATCAGCCTCGCGCGGCAGCGAGGACTCCAGGGAAAAGGTTGCCCGATTTCACAAAGAGATCGGGATTTTTGTCCGGCGCTGGGAGAAAGAGCTGGAGATGGGAGATCCCTGCTATAACCCCTGCCTGACGCTTCTGGGCAGAAGCTGGACCTGCAAGGATGCCCTGCGGGAATCCGTTAAGCCATACGTGAAGTATGCGGAGATGTTCGATGGCAGGGAAATGTAAAGAAAGCGATCGGTGAGGCGGCGGATCTGAGAACCGGAAGGAGGAGACAGGATGGTCCGGAAACAATTGTCCGAAAACGAGAGCGGCACTGCGGCCGGTAAGGGACTGCGTTATCTGAAAGAGCGCGGGGTGCAGGAATTTGCGGCGCATGCTGTCGAGAAGGTCCGGGATCAAAGCTTTGACTATCAGAAATGGATCCGGAAGAACCGGATCTCTTCCTTTCAGGCGGGATATCAGAGAAAGCTGCTGCTTTCCCGGATGCCGAGGATTTTTGTGATTCTTGCAAGGGAGGGACGGGAGGCAACGGCTCCCGGAGGACTTCGGGAAGCAGCATATTCCGGGGGACTTCGGGAAGCAACGGCTCCCGGAGGACTTCGGGAAGCAGCATATTCCGGAGGACTCCGGGAGGCGACACTGCGTTCGGTCAGGGCCTCTACGTATGCGAAAGTGTTCCCTGCACAGGCGCTGAATTCCCAGATCCGGGACGAGGATTTCGTGACCTTTCTCCGGGAGGGCGACCTGATTGAAAGAAATGCTTTTTTTGAGATGGTACAGGCGTTGCAGGACGGTGCGGATGCAGTCTATACGGATGAGGACTCCTGGCGCGGGACGGAGGAAAAGCCGGAATACATGGATCCGGTATTCAAGCCGGAGTATAACCGGGAGTTTCAAAGGGCGCAGAATTATGTGGGCCGTTTGCTGCTGGTACGTGTCGGCGTGATCCGGAGCCTGTATGGAAAAAAACGAAAAGAAAGGATTCCAACGATCCACAATCTCTCAGAGCCGGCGTATTGCTGGTGGCTGGCGATGTGCGCATGTGAGAAGGCAGCTGCCATGGGGGGCGTCAGGCATGTCCCGAAGGTTCTGTGCCATGTAAGGAAGCAGGAGATGGCTCCGGAGATGACAGGGCAGACGCTGGAAAGGGCGCGCGTTTTGCTGGAAGAAGCGATTGCGGACGATGGCATCAGGGGACACCTGGAGGATGGGCCGCTCCCGGGAACCTTCCATGTGGCCTATGAGATACCGGGAGAACCGCTGGTCTCGATCGTGATTCCGAATGCGGATCATGCCTGTGTGCTGGAAAACTGTATCCGTTCGATCCGGAACTGTTCCACCTGGAAGAACCTGGAGATCGTGGTGGTTGAGAACAATTCCAGGCAGCAGGAAACCTTTGCGCTTTACCGGAAGCTGGAAGAAAACCACGAGGCCGTGGTCATACGATACCCTCATGCTTTTCATTTTTCCAGGGTTATCAATGAGGGAGTACGGAAGGCAAAGGGAGAATACCTTATATTGATGAATAACGATGTGACCGTACGGACGCCGGATTGGATCGAAAAGCTGCTGGCCCACGCTGCAAGGCCCGGAATCGGGGCCTGCGGGCCGAAGCTGTTGTATCCGGACGGGCGGGTGCAGTCCGCGGGCATCGTGACGGGAATCATGGGGTTTGCGGGATCTATGATGGTTGCAGAGGAGGGAGATGATCCCGGATCCATGGGGCGCGCGGTCCTGACCCAGGAGATGAGCGCAGTGACGGCAGCCTGCATGATGGTGCGGAGGGAAGCCTTTGAAGCAGCAGGCGGATTCCCGGATGCTTTCGGTGTCGCGCTTGGTGATGTGGATTTCTGTCTGAGCCTGCGGGATGCCGGGTACCGTGTTATCTTTGAGCCGGCCGCTGTCATGATCCATCATGAGTCTCTGACGCGGGGGGCGGAAGATACGGGAGAAAAAAAGAAGAGGTTTGCTGCCGAGGTGGCCCGCTTCCGGAGAAAGCGGGCCCGCATCCTGAAGGAAGGGGATCCGGCTTATAATCCAAACCTTTCCCGCCGCCGTTGTGACTGGTCGCAGCAGACCTGAAGCCAGATACCCGCTGCTGCGTTGCAGGAAAGAGCCTTGAGGTCAGAGACGCTTGTAGATGTCATAGATCAGCTTCTCGGAATCCTCCCATCCCAGGCAGGGATCCGTGATGGACTGGCCGTAGATATGGTCCGGACCGCCGACGGCATCCTGCCTTCCGCCGACCAGGTAGCTTTCGATCATCAGCCCTTTGATCAGATGCCGGAGCGATGGGCTGTAGGAACGGCTGTGGAGGACTTCATGTGAGATCCGGATCTGCTCCATGGCCTTCTTCCCGGAATTGGAGTGGTTGCAGTCCACGACGATTGCCGGGTTTTTCAGATCCATGCTGTCGTAAAGCTGTGCCGTGAGAAGCAGGTCTTCATAGTGATAGTTCGGAAGGCTGTTGCCGTGCTTGTTCACAGAGCCGCGCAGAACCACGTGCGCCAGGTCATTTCCATCCGTAGTGACATCCCATCCGCGGTAGATAAAGGTATGCCTTGCCTGCGCGGCAACAATGGAATTGAACATGACTGTCAGGTCCCCGCTGGTAGGATTCTTCATGCCGGCGGGGATATCCATTCCCGAGACGGTCATGCGGTGCTGCTGGTCCTCCACGGAACGGGCGCCGACTGCGACATAGGTCAGGACATCATCCAGATAGCGGTAGTTTTCCGGGTAGAGCATCTCATCCGCAGCTGTCAGTCCGGTCTGTTCGATCGACTGCATATGAAGCTTGCGGATTGCGATGATGCCTGCCAGAAGGTCGGGCTTTTTAGAGGGATCCGGCTGATGCAAGAGCCCCATGTACCCCTTCCCGTTGGTCCGCGGCTTATTGGTGTAGATGCGCGGAACGATCATGATCCGGTCGCCTACCTTCTGCTGGACAGCAGACAGCCGGCCAAGATATTCCAGAACAGCGTCTTCCCGGTCTGCGCTGCAAGGCCCGATGATCAGCAGGAACCGGTCGCTTTTTCCGGTGAAAATGTCACGGATCTCCTGATCCCGTAATCGTTTGATCTCCTGGATATTGCCGGAAAGCGGATAATGGCTTTTGATCTCGGCCGGAATCGGCAGCTTCTTTTCAAAATGCATGGACATGGGTGATATCCCTTTCTAAATCTATTAACAATGATTGTCTTTTGCGGTGGCTGGCTGCTGCATTCATGAATGGGACGTTGCAGCAGGATCAGGGAAAGCCTGGATCAGGGATCCGTTTCCCGCTGTCTGCAGCCTGGGTGGCGAGGGCATCGCATCGTTCATTCTGCGGCTGTCCATTGTGTCCGCGCACCCAGTTCCAGGTGACCTGGTGCGGCGCAGATGCCTGAAGCAGCCTTTGCCACAGGTCAGTGTTTTTGACAGGATCAGATGGGCCTCGCATCCATTTTTTCCGGATCCAGCCTTCAATCCAATGCTGCGTAAATGCATTTACCAGATACTGGGAATCTGACCACAAGGAGACCTCGCAGGGGCGGTTCAACGCTTCCAGAGCGGCAATTGCAGCCATCAGCTCCATCCGGTTGTTGGTGGTTTTTTCATAGCCCTGGGACAGTTCCTTGACATGCAGCCTGCCCGTGGAATCTATGAATTCGATCACGGCGCCATAGCCGCCAGGTCCCGGATTGCCGCGGGACGCGCCGTCCGTATAGATGGTTACTTTCGTCATGGTTCAGAATCCCTCCTGCAGGGTGAAATCGCTCCTGGATGGCTGGGACGGCATACAAAGCCGGATGCCAAGGGTATGGCAGGCAGCATATACATCATCCATGACCGCCGGGGCCAGCCCGATGCCGAAGACGACATCCGCTCCGTACAGGTCGTTCCGGTCATAGCCTTTGACTTCCAGGCTGATCTGATTCTCTTCGGACACCTGAATGAGCAGAGGCGAGGGAGCGGGCGACAGCACCTTCAGCCGGGGGGTGCAGGAAGACAGCACGCGGACCAGCTTTGCTGTCACCGGGTCCCCGGCATCCTTGCCGGACAGGAGGAGAACCGTTTTATCGCTCAGGTCGATCAGGACCGGGAGTGGATGGCAGTTCATATTCCGGCTCCTTTCTCTGTCTGAATCAACAGGGTTGAATGGTTACATCTTAATCGATTCCGGAATGGCAGGCAACAAAAACGTTTTTCAGATTGTATCAGGCAGCCGGACAGCCGGATTCGTGACTTGATTTTTCACCAGTCGGTTTGTATACTATGTCCTGTTTGGGAAAAGAACAGCACAGCAAGGAATGTAGCTGTGTATTTGAGCAGATCATTCGGAAATGGGTACATTTTCGGAAATCGATACAGAATACCTGATACAGAATCAATACAGAATACTTGATACAGAGAGGAATTGTTATGGGAGTTTATGAGGAGCTTCAGGCAAGAGGACTGCTTGCGCAGCTGACAGACGCGGACAGTATCCGCGAGATGATCAACGCGGGAAAGGCTACCTTTTATATTGGGTTTGACCCGACTGCGGACAGCCTGCATGTCGGACATTTCATGGCATTGTGCCTGATGAAAAGACTGCAGATGGCGGGGAACAGGCCGATTGCTCTTCTTGGCGGAGGCACCGGGATGATTGGCGATCCCTCCGGAAGGACGGATTCCCGCCCCATGATGACGGTCGAGACAATCCAGCATAACTGTGACTGCTTTAAGAAGCAGATGAGCCGGTTTATTGAATTCGGCGATGCGCCCGGGCAGGCGATGACGGTCAATAATGCTGACTGGCTCCTGGACCTGAACTATATCAACCTCCTCAGGGAAGTGGGCACCTGCTTTACGGTCAATGAGATGCTCGCGGCGAAGGCGTACAAACTGCGCTGGGAGAAGGGGCTGACCTTCTTTGAGTTCAATTACATGATCATGCAGGCTTATGACTTCTATATGCTGTACAAGAAGTACAATTGCCGCATGCAGTTTGGCGGGGACGACCAGTGGTCGAACATGCTTGCCGGCCGCGAGCTGATCCGCAGGAAGATCCCGGGGTCAGACTCGGAGGCGATGACCATCACGCTGCTCACAAACTCCGAGGGCAACAAGATGGGAAAAACCGCGAAAGGCGCTGTCTGGCTGGATCCGGACAAAACCAGTCCCTTTGACTTTTATCAGTACTGGCGCAATGTCGGCGACGCGGATGTGATCAAATGCATGAAGCTGCTGACCTTCCTTCCGCTGGAGCAGATTGCGGAGTTTGAAAAGAAGGAAGGGCAGGAGCTGAACGAGGTCAAGGAAGTGCTTGCCTATGAGCTTACCGCCATGGTTCACGGAGAAGAGGAAGCGAAGCGTTCCCGGGATGGCGCAAGGAAGCTTTTTGCGGCGGGGGGCGCGAACACGTATGACCTGGAGGCTGTCATGCTTGACCTGCCTTCCTTTCGCGACGGAACCGTCGATCTGATTGGCGCGATGGTCGCGGCGAAGCTGGCTGTGAATCGCTCTGATGCGCGGCGCAATATTGAGCAGGGCGGCGTTACGGTTGATGAGGCCAAGGTGACGGATGTTCATGCGGTGCTTGACCAGGAGAAGCTGAAGAATGGCGGGATTGTCATCCGCAAGGGAAAGAAGAAGTTCGCGAAGGTTGCGCTCTGAAGGATAAGGAGAGGTTGATTGGGATATGAAGAAATATGGAGTGAATGAACTGCGCAGGATGTACCTGGAATACTTTGAGAGTAAGGGACATCTGGCATTGCCGAGCTTTTCGCTCGTTCCGCATAATGATAAAAGCCTGCTTCTGATCAACGCGGGCATGGCTCCCATGAAGCCATGGTTTACCGGCGCGGAGACTCCGCCCAGGCGCAGGGTTACGACATGCCAGAAATGCATCCGTACCGGCGACATTGAGAATGTGGGAAAGACTGCCCGCCATGGGACATTCTTTGAGATGCTGGGCAACTTTTCTTTTGGAGACTATTTCAAAAAGGAAGCGCTGCACTGGTCCTGGGAATTCCTGACAGACGTGGTCGGCCTGGACAAGGACCGCCTGTACCCTTCTGTCTATGTGGATGATGACGAGGCATACGAGATCTGGAACAAGGATATCGGGATCCCGGCGGAGCGGATCTACCGGTTTGGGAAAGAGGATAATTTCTGGGAGCACGGCGCAGGCCCCTGCGGTCCCTGCTCTGAGATCTATTATGACAGGGGAGAGAAATACGGCTGCGGGAAGCCGGATTGCGCCCCGGGGTGTGACTGCGACCGCTACATGGAAATCTGGAACGACGTATTCACCCAGTTTGAAAATGACGGCAAGGGGAATTATACGCCGCTGAAGCAGAAGAATATCGACACGGGGATGGGGCTGGAACGCCTTGCCGTGGCATGCCAGGATGTGGATTCCATGTTTGACGTGGATACCCTGGTTGCGCTCCGGGATAAGGTCTGCGAGTTTGCGCATACGACCTACCATGCCGATGAGAAGAAGGATGTTTCGATCCGCAGAATCGTTGACCATATCCGTTCGGCCACCTTTATGATCTCGGATGGCATCATGCCCACCAATGAAGGCCGCGGCTATGTTCTCCGCCGCCTGATCCGCGGCGCTGCCCGCCACGGCAGGCTTCTGGGGATCGAGGGAGCATTTCTCTCGAAGCTCTCCCGGACAGTGATTGAGACCTCCAGGGACGGCTATCCGGAGCTTGGGGAAAAGAGTGAATTCATCTTCAAGGTGCTTTCCCAGGAGGAGGAGAACTTTGACCGCACCATCGACCAGGGCCTTTCCATCCTGACTGACCTGGAGAAGAAGATGCAGGAAGCCGGGAGCTGCGTGCTCGACGGACAGGATGCATTTACCCTGTATGACACGTATGGATTCCCGCTGGATCTGACGAAGGAGATCCTTGAAGAGAAGGGCTGCAGCGTTGATGAAGAGAAGTTTGCCGCCTGCATGAAGGAACAGAGGGAGCGCGCAAGGAAAGCCCGCAAGACCACGAATTACATGGGAGCGGACGCGACAGTGTATGATTCGCTTCCTGTCGATCTGAGCTCTGAGTTTGACGGGTATGACCATCTTGCGGATCAGTCTCAGGTTACGGCAATCGCCTCCGAGACGGAGGTGACACAGGCGCTGACGGATGGCGAGAAAGGAACGATCATCGTCGATACGACTCCGTTCTATGGAACGATGGGCGGCCAGGTCGGCGACCATGGCGTGATCGTCGGTCCCGACGGGGAATTCACCGTGGAAGATACGATCCACCTGCGTGGCGGGAAGATCGGGCATGTCGGCACCGTGACCCGGGGCATGCTGAAGACCGGTGATCCGGTTACCCTGACGGTGGACGAGGCGCTGCGCAAGGCGACGGCGCGGAACCATTCGGCAACGCATCTCGCCCAGAAAGCCTTGAAGGAGGTTCTGGGAGCCCATGTGGAGCAGAAGGGATCTTATGTGGATCCGTACAGGCTCAGATTTGACTTTTCTCATTTTCAGGCCATGACGCCGGAGGAGATCAGGGAAGTCGAGGATATCGTCAATGCAAAGATTGAGGAATCCCTTCCTGTGGTGACAGAGGTCATGTCGCTGGATGACGCGAAAAAGAGCGGCGCCATGGCACTGTTTGATGAGAAATATGGCGAGAAGGTCCGTGTGGTAGAGATGGGCGACTTCTCGAAGGAGCTGTGCGGCGGCACCCATGTGGAGAATACCGCGCAGATTAAGAATTTCAAGATTCTCTCCGAGGCGGGGGTTGCCGCCGGCGTGCGCAGGATTGAAGCGCTGACCGGAGAAAATGTCATCCGTTATTACAGGGAGATGGAGCAGGAGGTCACTGCGGCTGCATCGATGCTGAAGACATCCAGGAGCGATCTTCTGGATAAGATTGCTTCCCTGCAGGCGGAGCTGAAGGAAGCACACGCTGCGATCGAATCTTTAAAGAGCGAGGCGGCAAAGAACGCGATGGGGGATGTTACGCAGAATGTCCGGGAGATCGGCGGAATTAAGTTCGTCGCTTCCAGGATGGAAGGCGTGGACGCCGGCGCCCTCAGGGAGCTGGGGGACAGCCTGAAGGACAAGCTTGGCGAATGCGTGATCCTGCTCGCTTCGGTGAATGACGGGAAGGTCCAGCTGATGGCGACCGCGACAGACGGCGCGATGAAGAAGGGGGCCCACGCGGGCAACCTGATCAAAGGAATCGCGAAGCTTGTCGGAGGCGGCGGAGGCGGCCGCCCGAACATGGCAATGGCAGGCGGAAAGGATGCCGGCGGCGTAGCGGCGGCGCTGGAAGAGGCGCAGAAGGTCCTTGCCGGCCAGCTCCAATAAGGTGTATCCGATAAGGAGCAGATCCTAAGGATCTGCAAAAATTGTTTGACGCTGACGCTGTATGGGTGGTATACTGGTGCAAGTGCAGAAAACCCGTACAGTTGGAGTGCACAATCCACAACTGGAGGGAGGGGAATGTAGGAATGTCAAACATAATCGTTCGCGAGAATGAATCACTGGACAGCGCGCTGCGCCGCTTTAAGAGAAGCTGTGCGAAGGCCGGTATCCAGCAGGAGATTCGCAAGAGAGAGCATT
>CAMORF010000022.1 GCA_946623485.1 uncultured Clostridia bacterium | reverse complement strand
AACAGATACATCGACTGCAGCTGCCGCGCAAACAGATACATCGACTGCAGCTGCCGCGCAAACAGATACATCGACTGCAGCTGCCACGCAAACAGGTACAGCGGCTGCACCCGCGCAGTCAGAAGTATCTGCAGTGACATTTCTGCCTCAGGCGATGGGGAGCAGCTGCACAGTCACATTTCTTGTAGAAGATGAAGTTTTTCAAACGGAACAGGTCCCGTTTGGGGGCAGCCTGGAGAAACTCCCTGAGGTTCCAAACCGGGGGACAGATTATTGGGTGTGGGATGATTTTGACAGGGAGCATATTTTCAGCAGCCAGACCGTGACCGGCTCTTACCACAGGGCAACGACGACCCTGTCGTCTGGCGGAGATGTACCGGACTATCTGGCGGAAGGGGTCTTTTACGAAGGGCAGGAATTGTCTGTCAGCAGATACACCCTCCCGGAAAGCCCGGTTTCTACGGAGTCCTTCGCCGATCTGCTGGAAATAGGGATCCATGGAGAAGGGGCAGCTGATCCGCTGCCCGAAGAAACGGAGACAGAAGCGGCCGGAGGAAAGCTTTCGCGCGCAAAAGCCAGGATCGAGAAGGTGATTACAGACAAGCTGACAGGACCGCTGATTGATGCCAGAACTTTATCGGTAAATGATTATGAGGAGGATCTCACTGTGCGGGCAAAGCTGCCCGCCGGAGGAAGGCTGTTTACCGGGGCAGATGGCGGAGCGCTTCAGGAAACGGATTATCAGAGGGATGGAAGCTACATTGTATTTGCAATTCCCAACGGGGGATCATTTGCCTATTACGAAACATTGCGGCAGAATAAGGACATGAGAGGGCGGATTGCCGCCGTATGCGCAGCCGCAGGCGCGGCGGCTGTGTTGCTGATCTTCTGGATCCATCATAGAAAGCATAAGACGAAAGGGCATAAGACGAAACCACATTCCATCTGATTTCATTTCTTCCTGAAATATCCGATCCGTGATATATTGGAACGGAAGCGGATCAAAACAAAAACAGGTATAAAACAGAAGCGGATCAAAACAAAAACAGGTATAAAACAGAAGCGGAACAAAACAAACAGAGGAAGAACATTTATGTCAGCTTTATGCATCGTTCTCGGAACAGGCTGCATCCTGTATTATGTCATTCTTGCAGTTTATGCAGGACCGGCCTTTGATTTCGGTTGGTTCTGGCTGGCGTTGGGAGGCGCATTTTTGCTTGTATTCTTTCTCAGGAGACATCCGGAGCACAGCGCAATGCTCTGGGCATCCAGGATCCTGCTTGTGTGCCTGGGGATCGGGCTGGCTGTGTTGGGCGTCCTCAGCATAATTGTGATCGGCGGCATGAAGACCACGGCACCCGACAATGTCCCTGCAGCCATCGTTCTGGGCGCGCAGGTCAGGGGAACCAAGCCGTCCCGGGCACTGCTCAAGCGCCTCGAGGCAGCGGCCAAAGCTGCGAAGAATGACAGCAGGAACCAGAAGCTGACCTTGATTCTGTCAGGCGGTCAGGGACCCGGGGAGGAGATCTCCGAGGCGATATGTATGCGCAATTACCTGACAGCGCATGGGATCGGGGAAGGACAGCTCCTGATAGAGGACAAGTCTACAACGACCCAGGAGAATCTTCAATTCAGCAACCGGCTGTACGGATGCGCGAAGCAGCCCTGCGCGATTATCACCAACGACTTTCATCTGTGCAGGGCGCTGAAGATTGCCAAAAACGCAGGCTACGAAGAGGTATATGGGATCGCCGCAGAAGGAGACTCCCTGATGGAGGTTCATTATGTAGTCCGGGAAGCCGTCGCGCTGCTGTATGGAAAGCTCCGGGGGCGGTTCTGACCGCAATCAGTGATTGATTTTGGAACCGTATTATTCGAAAAAGTTCACATCAGAAAAGAAGCCCCTGCAGCACTGCACTGCAGGGGCTTCTTTTCTGAGCAACTATTTTCTGAGCAGCTATTTCTGAACAGTTGTTTCTGAGCAACTATTTTCTGAGCAGCTATTATTGAGCAGCTGTTTCTGAGCGGCTGAGCGGCTCCTTATCTGACGGCTTTTCTCACTTTCTTCACAACCACTTTTTCTACAACCGCATAGCCAGCCTTTGAAAGATATGTCTGATGTCCTTTGTAATAGGTTTCGTCCGGGATCTCATCTTCGTCCGTCAGCTTCAAGGTCAGCGGCAGATAGGTCATGTATTTCTTTTCATCACAGAAATCATGCATCAGACGATTATAAACCCTCGTTGTTTCCCAGGCCGCCGAGTTCTTTGGATAGCAAGGCAGGGAAAGATAGAAGATCTTCGTCTTTTTAGACTTTTTATGAATCTTTTCAATCAGCTTCTGCATCTTGTCAGCAGCCCGCTCCGCGGACATGTCCGGACCATCTCCGATATCGTCCGTGCCAAGGCAAAGGACAAGTGCTTTGGGCTGATAAGCAACAATGAGTTTCTTGTACCAGTTATTCCAGTTCCGGAAGGTTGAGTCCGGAACAGAATTGTTGATCACAGCTACGGAACCAAACGGCGTATACGGATCTTCCCAATGATCCAGGAGCGATGATCCGGCCAAAACGACTTTTCCACGGTTTGAAAGGTATCTTGGATCGCGGAACCTTGTAAGCGTAGTCGGTGTCGCGTTCTTCACCTGCACGGTACAGGAACGGGTTGCATTGTTCCATTTCGCGCTGATGACGGCAGTTCCGGTTGCGTGGGGCGTCACAAACCCGCTTCCGCTGACAGATGCGATGTTATTGTTTGAAGAGGACCACACAGCCGAATCGGTTGCGTTGCTGTTATTCAGGCTCAGCTGCGCACCCTTGCGCATCCTGATCAGCGTCAGCTTTGTCGTGTTGAGCTGCAGGGGCGTAACCGTTACATTCCAGGAATATGTGATAATGGAATTCTTCGCGCTGTTCGTCTTGGTTGCCGAGATTGTGCAGGTACCGCCGCCGACAGCCTGGACAAAACCTCCGTCTGTAACGGTGCAAACCTTCTGGTTGGAGGAGCTCCACTTTACTGACACATCCGGATTTTTGACCGAAAGCTGCCTGGTATCAAACTGGAGCAGGGAAAACGGGCTCTTTACCACCGTCTTCTTAATCGGCTTCGCGGGAGTCGGCTTCGGAGCCGGGGTTGGTGTCGGCGTCGGGTTTACAACCTGAACCGGAGGCTTCTCCGACTCAGATGCAGACGCTCTGAACGGGAATGAAAAACGGAATACAACCGCCATCAGCACAGATAAAATGAGTACAGCTAAAACATGTGATTTCCAGTCAACGGATACTCTTGTTTTCATGATCATCCCTCCCCTCCGTGACGTGAACAATAACGCAAAGAATAAAAGCTGAAAAAATCCTGAAATGTATCCCAACATGAATCCTGGAATGGATTCGGAAATAAATCGTGAATGGAATCCTGGAATGGATCCGGAAATGAATCACCGACTCCATGAAGATTCTCACTGAAGATTCCAATGTGGCATCTGTGAAAAGAAACCACATCGGAATCAGATATTGGGAATTTCAGGAATTAAGTAAAATATATCATATCCTGATTCAGGATGCTATAACGAACTGCTAAGAATTCAGCAAGAATTTTCAGCAATATTTCTGCAGGGAAGGCAGGGATTATGCAACATGTTTACACATTAGGAGATTTTGCTCCCGTTTCCATTGACGAACAAAGAGAAATCTTTGTAAAATAACCTAAATCCCTCCGGCGCGGCTGCTTCGTGTGTTGCCCTGAGGGTGTCCCAGATGTACAGAATCAAACATACAGAAGGAGATTCGGAAGAATGAGCGAAAACAAGAATCGTTACGAAGGAACCCAGACCCTGAAGAACCTGGAGGCTGCCTTCGCCGGAGAATCACAGGCACGCAACAAGTACACCTACTTTGCGTCAAAGGCGAAGAAGGAAGGGTATGAGCAGATCGCTGCGCTGTTCCTGAAAACGGCGGACAATGAGAAAGAGCATGCCAAGATGTGGTTCAAGGAGCTTGGCGGAATCAAAACCACAGCCGAGAACCTGGCGGCAGCGGCAGCAGGTGAGAATTTCGAATGGACCGATATGTATGAGGGATTTGCCAAAACCGCACAGGAGGAAGGCTTCGATGACCTGGCGGAGAAGTTCCGCGCAGTCGCCGCGATCGAAAAGCACCATGAAGAGCGCTACCGTGCGCTTCTCCACAACGTGGAGATGAAAGAAGTGTTTGAAAAGAGCGAAGTGAAGGTCTGGGAATGCCGGAACTGCGGACATATCATTGTCGGCACCAAGGCGCCGGAAGTCTGTCCGGTATGTGATCACCCACAGAGCTATTTTGAAGTTCATGCGGAGAATTACTGAGAAGCAAGGCCTGCGGCAGATAGATCACGATCCGGGAAAATGAAAAAAGAACGGGAATGAACCGGAAAAACCGGATAAGAACTGGATAGAATAAGAACGGAATTAAGAAACAGAAAAATCGAAAAAGAAACGGAGAGAATCCGGGCAAAAGTACAGAATTCTCACAGATAATGTGTTATACTTTATGGAAAGGGTTGAGCTGGGCTTGATGTGCAGGATTGCAGGGAAAGGATCGTTGCGGCGGACATCTGCCCCGTGCTCAAAGTGAAGTGCCTGTGATGTTGTAAGGAAAGGAGTTTGCGATGGATCTGTCAAATCTGAAATCAAGCCTGTTCGGCTACAGTAAGCTGGCGGTATCTAATTATGTATCAAATCTGGAAAGCGAGTACAACCAGAAGGTCCAGGATGCACAGAAAGAGGGCCTGGATGTCCAGGAAACTTTGAGAGGACAGATCGAAGCGCTCCGGACAAAATATGAAGAAGACACACAGAAACTGAACGAGCGTTATGAAGAAGAGACACAGAGGCTGAACGCGCGGTATGAAGAAGATACGCAAAGGCTGAATGCGCGCATTGAAAGCCTGACACAGGAAAGGGATCTCCTGCGGCGCAACAATGATACGATTGCGGATACGCTTCTTGACGCGAAAGAATACGCGGAGGAACTGAGGAATAAAGCGGACCGTAAGGCGAAGGAGCGTGACGAAGAGCATCTGCAGATCCTGGAAGAGCAGAAGGACAAGGTCCGGAAGATCGATTCTAAGCTGCAGGATGTGCTTGGACAGATCAGTGAGCTGCTTGAAGTTGCGTCAGAGCACCTGAATGAGAAGGCCCAGGTTCTGGATGAGACACAGCAGGACATTGAGGATGAGAAGGCAAAGTATACTCCGGAAGAAGCCGCGGACGGAATGAGCAGTGATGCTGCGCAGGCCTCCGATGAAGCAGAAGAAGAGGATGTTGATGCATTGCTCAGAAGGTTTGATAACGCCGATGACGAAGCGGATGAAGCCGTGAAAGCGGAAGAGGCTGAGGCACCTGCGTTTGGAATTGCCCATGAGAATGAAGAGACGGTAAGCGAAGCTGCCGACGAGGCTGCAGCGTTTGGCATTGCCGGTGAGGCGGTGAAGGAAGCAGCCCAGTCAGATATTGCGGAGGAAGCAGCCGCTTCAGCGGAGCAGGCCCAGGAAGCGGTATCCGGAATCGGCGAGGAGATCTCTGAGACATCGGATGAAGCCATTGAGAAGGCCGCCGGGATGGTGAAGGATCTCGAAGAGGAAGCCGAGGAAGCTTCAGAATCCGCGATTGATCAGTGGAAGCGGGTCTTCGGAAACAGAATGGCTTCCGAAGACGCAGTGTCAAAGTTCACCCAGGCTGCAGGCGAGATCGCCGAGAAAGCATCGGTCCGCTCAGAGTAATCCGGAAGGAAACGGTCGCAGGGCTCATAGAGGTCCGCAGAAGCGCACAGAGACATACGGCCGCATTGCCGTGCATACGGCTCGCTGTACGGGCAGGTACGGTAGCGTAAGGAATTGTAATAAAAACAAGGAATTGTGAAATACAGGAAGGGAGGCAGCCCGATTCGGACTGCCTCCCTTTCTGTCAGTGGCGTTGCCTTGTAAAGATATGGGGGATCATCCGGCTCCTTACAGCGGGACGGACATATGAAACACAATTCCGATTACGGCGGACAGCGCAATGAATACGACCGGGTGCAGCTTCTTGATCTTTGGCACCCATCTGGTGAGAACCAGGATCAAGGCAGCCAGGAGGATACAGCGGAAATCGATGACGGCAGCCCTGAACTGCCGGATGTTGCTGATCTGGAAAACCGAGATCAGGACGATGGACAGACCGGCGGCGCTGATCAATGCCACAGAAGCCGCGCGAAGACCGTACATGGCTGCGTTTACATACCGGTTATCCCGGAACTTCTCAAGGAATTTCGCGATGATCAGGATGATGATTACGGAAGGAGTGATCAGGCCGACCGTAGCGACGATGCTTCCAAGGACAGCGGCAGCCGGGCCATGGTGACTATGTACAGTCGTATATCCGACATAGGTTGCCATGTTGATGCCCAGAGGTCCGGGCGTGCTCTCTGACACAGCGATCATATCCGCCAGGTCAGAAGCGGAGAACCATTTCGTTTTTGCAGAGATATCCTGAAGGAACGGAACCGTCGCCATCCCTCCGCCGATGGCAAAAAGCCCGGTTTTAAAGAATTCCCAGAACAGCTGAAGATACAACATCATGCCTTAGCCCTCCCCTTCACGATCAAGCCTGCCGCTGCCGCAATCACGACCATCAGAACAGGGGAAGCATCAAAAAACACCGAAGCAATCAGGATTGCCAGGTACAGAACAAGCGTAACCTTGTCGATGACAGATTTCTTCCACATCTTCAGAACCGAATTAAAGATCAGGACGCAGACACAGACGCGGATGCCGGCAAGCGCATCCTGGACCGGCCTGAAATTGGCAAAACCGTGGATCAGCGCGGCGATCACCGTGATAATGACGACGGATGGAAATACTACGCCTGCCGTCGCCACAATCCCGCCAAGATTCCCCAGGATTTTCCTGCCGGTAAAAGTCGCAGTGTTGACCGCGATCACCCCGGGGGTACACTGGCCGATCGCGTAATAATCCATGACTTCGGCATCGGAGACCCATCCTTTTTTCTCCACAACCTCCCGCTGGATGATCGGAAGCATAGCATATCCGCCCCCAAAAGTAAGCACGCCGATCCGGGCAAAGGTCAGGAACAGATCCAGATATTTCATAAAGCAATTCCTCCTGTATTCGCATTTTCCGGCGTCCGCCGGAAATCCCTGTCATCCAAAGCGGCAGGCTCGATTGATTGCGGGCGGCGGAGACGAACCGATCAGTATTTCCGCTCTACAGTAATTCATCCGGAGAATTATTTCAATGGCTGCCTTCCACATCGTCATTCAGAAAAGTCTGTACCTGCATTGTCATTCAGCAATGACTGCTCCTGGATTGTCACGCGCCGGCTCGCGAATGGCGAGGAGATGCAAGACAGCGTATGTCAGGTCGATGAAGAAACGGTCTTTTCCGTATCAACAGCTTGTGTTATCATGTCTATATCAATTTCCCGGTATCTGCGGCGCAGGCCGGCAAAACATAAACAGTGGAGGATCGCTATGAAAAACATACTATTTGCAGCATCAGAGGGAGTTCCGTTCATAAAAACGGGCGGTCTGGCTGATGTCGTCGGTTCGCTGCCGCGCGACATCGACAAGGAATACTATGATGTGCGTGTGATCATGCCGCGCTACAACTGCATGTATCAGAACATGAAGGATCTGATGGAATACATGACATCCTTCTACATGGATTTCGATTACAAATCCACCTAT
Organism: uncultured Clostridia bacterium; assembly: GCA_946623485.1. GTDB lineage: Bacteria > Bacillota > Clostridia > Lachnospirales > Lachnospiraceae > Porcincola. The sequence continues at coordinate 5,979 of CAMORF010000022.1, read as the reverse complement.
GTAGGCCTTTTCCATGCGGAAGTGGAAGGCGTACAGTACTACTTCATCGATAACAACGATTACTTTGCGACGGAACAGGTCTATACCAACGACGCCCTGTTCGAGATCAAGCGCTTTGCATTTTTCTCCAAAGCAGTGCTCAGCGCCCTTCCCACCATCGGCTTCAGGCCGGACCTGATCCATTGCCACGACTGGCAGACGGGCCTCATCCCGGTCTACCTGAAGGGCAGTTTCCAGGAAAATGAATATTATCGCGGCATCAAGACGGTCATGACGATCCATAACCTCAGGTTCCAGGGAAAATGGGATCCGAAGGTTGTCGCCGCGATCACCGGGCTTTCCGACTACTATTTCACCCCGGATAAGCTGGAGGCATACAAGGATGCCAACCTCCTGAAGGGCGGCATTGTCTATGCCGACGCGGTCACCACGGTCTCACCGACCTACGCGGAGGAGATTAAGACTCCGTTCTACGGTGAGAACCTTGAGGGAATCCTGAACGCAAGGACCCATGACCTGCGCGGAATTCTGAACGGGATCGATTATGAGGAGTTTAACCCGGAGACGGACAAGTTCCTGGTTGCACCCTATAACCTGAAGAACTGGCGCAAGGAAAAGCCAAGGAACAAGGCACAGCTGCAGGAACAGCTCGGGCTGGATGTGGACCCCAAGAGTTTCCTGATCGGCATCGTGTCCCGCCTGACCGACCAGAAGGGCTTTGACCTGATCGCATGTGTCATGGAAGAGATGCTCAATATCGACTCGATCCAGGTGGTAGTGCTCGGGACCGGTGAAGAACAGTATGAGAACCTGTTCCGCTACCTTGCAGGAAAGTACCCGAAGAAATTCTCGGCGAACATTTACTATTCGAACGAACTGTCCCACAGGATCTACGGCTCCTGCGACGCTTTCCTGATGCCGTCGCTCTTTGAACCGTGCGGACTCTCCCAGCTGATGAGCCTGCGCTACGGCACGATTCCGATTGTCCGCGAAACCGGCGGCCTGAAGGACACGGTCATGCCCTACAACGAATATGAAAACACCGGGACAGGGTTCACCTTCACCAATTACAATGCGCATGAGATGATGCACACCGTCCGCTACGCGGAGCAGATCTTCTACGACCGCAAGCGTGAATGGAACAAGATGGTGGACCGCGCCATGCAGGCAGACTTCTCCTGGAAGGTATCCGCTGGAAAATATCAGGAGATGTATGATTGGCTGATCGGTTGACCGGCTGTCTGGCTGATCGGTTGACTGGCTGTCTGGCTGATCGGTTGACCGGCTGTCTGGCTGATCGGTTGACTGGTTGACTGGCTGACTGGTTGGCAAATTGGCTGGCTCTGATTGGCTGATAAGCTGATCGGCTGGCTGGTGCATCGGCTGATTGGTTGATAGATGAGATAAAAAGAGACGATGTGCCGGCGTTTTTACGCCGGCATTACAGGCAGGAGGGCCGGAATATGAATGGTGCGCAGGCAATGGTAGAATGCCTGAAGGCGGAAGGGGTCACGAGGATCTTCGGGATCCCGGGGGTGGCGATTGCCCCTTTTTACGAGGCGCTGTATGAGAATCCGCAGATCGAGCATGTGCTGGTGCGCCAGGAACAGGCCGCAGGGCATGCGGCCTCCGGCTATGCCCGTATTACAAGGAAACCCGCAGTCTGTGTCACGAGCTCCGGCCCCGGAGCCACGAACCTGATCACAGCGCTGGCAACCGCCAATGCCGACAGCATTCCGCTGATTGCCATCACGGGCCAGGTAGACAGCAGCCTTCTGGGGCATGATGTCTTCCAGGAAGCAGACATGAGGGGCGCGACAGAATCCTTTGTCAAGTACAGCTACCTGGTTAAAAATGTGAATGACATCCCGCGCATTTTCAAGGAGGCGTTCCACGTTGCGTCCACCGGACGGATGGGGCCTGTCCTGATTGACATCCCCTGCGACGTGCAGAGGACGGAGCTGTCAAAAGCATTTCACTATCCCGATGAGGTAAGGATGCGGGGCTACAAACCCAGCATCACCGGGAACGGGCAGCAGATGGCCAAAGTCATCGCCGCGATCCGTCGTGCAAAAAAACCGCTCATCTGTGCGGGCGGCGGCGTCATCCTTGGCAGCGGGGAAAGCGTGATCCGTGCATTTTGCGAAAAAAACCAGATCCCGCTGGTCTCAACGATGATGGGGATCGGAACCATCGCCAAGGCACACCCGCTATACTTCGGGATGCTGGGCAACAACGGGAAGCCCTACGCTAACAAGGCAGTCGCGAACGCAGACCTTCTTATGATCGTCGGCGCGCGGGTTGCCGACCGGGCGGTTCCGAAGCCGGAGAATCTGGAGAAACGCCTGACGGTCATCCATATCGACATCGATTCGGCGGAGATCGGAAAGATGCTCGGACCGACGATCCCGCTGGTGGGAGACATCCGGCATATCTTCACCGAGCTTCTGGAAGCGGATATCCGCATCGACACGAAGGAATGGCTGGAGGAGCTGGAGGAATTCAAGCACACGACGGTGGATCACAGAGTTTTCAGTGACCGCCTGGTGAACCCCATGACGCTGGTTCAGACGCTTTCCGAGAAGATGGATGATGATGCCGTCTACGTGGCAGACGTGGGGCAGAATCAGTTGTGGTCTGCCGATAATTATGTGATGAAGAACGGAAGGTTCCTGACCACCGGAGGCATGGGGACGATGGGGTATTCCATCCCTGCGGCAATCGGTGCGAAGATGGCAGATCCCTCCAAACAGGTCGTGGCGGTCTGCGGGGACGGCGCGTTCCAGATGTCGATGTTTGAACTGGCCACCATTGCGGTGAACAAAATTGCCGTGAAGATCCTGGTATTGCGCAATGAATTCCTGGGCCTGGTCCGGGAGCATCAGGAGAAAGTCTACAACGGGCACTATTCCGGCGTGCAGCTGTATGCATTTCCCCACTACGACAAGCTGGCTGAGGCATATGACATGGATTACTTCCATGCAGACTCGAATGAAACCCTTGGGGCTGAGCTCGACCGGTTCCTTGCCTGCCCGAACGCGGCGATCATGGTCTGTGATGTTGACAGTGCAAATAACACCAAATAAGAAGGAGGGACATCATGAAAGGCATTTTTTCTGTCCTTGTGGAAAATAAAGACGGTGTCCTTTCTCAGATTGCCGGTCTGTTCTCCAGGCGTGGCTTTAATATTGACTCCCTGGCTGTGGGGGAGACGGATAAACATGATGTATCAAGCATGACGATTGTGTCCACCGCGGACCAGAGGACAATCGACCAGATCGAGAAGCACCTGAATAAGAAGCTGGATGTCATCAAAGTGCGCCGCCTGGACGAGACGAAATCCGTGTCGCTGGAGATGATGCTTGTCAAGGTATCCTACAATGCGCAGAACCGTTCTTCCCTGATTGAACTGTGCAGCGTCATGGGAGCAAAGGTCATGCACGTCAGCGCAAAGTCATTTATGATCGAGATCCACAATACGCCGGATGTGGTCGGGGAATTCCTGGAGCTGTTGAGGAACTTCGGAATCCTGGAGGTGCAGCGTACCGGAACGATATCCATGGCAAAGGGGTAAGGAAGCCGGATGGAAACATATGGATTTTTTGCCATGATGGCAAGGCTGAAATGGATCGACCGATGGGCATTGATGCGCAATTCTGCGGACGAGAACCTGGCCCAGCACTCACTGGAGGTCGGGATGCTTTCCCATGCGCTTTGTGTGATCGGAAATGAACGTCTCGGGAAACATCTGGATGCGGACCGGGCGGCCGTGATCGGCATGTACCATGACGGATCAGAGATCCTGACGGGTGACATGCCCACGCCGGTGAAGTATTTTAACCGGCAGATCCGCAACGCTTATAAGGATGTGGAGCGTGACGCCAACATGCGCCTGCTCTCCCTCCTTCCGCAGGATCTGCGGGCACAGTTTACCAATGTCCTGGAGCCCGGGGACGAATACAGCCAGGAAAAAAGAATTGTAAAAGGCGCGGACAAACTGAGCGCATATATCAAATGCATCGAGGAACGCAAGGCCGGCAACCGGGAGTTCGAGCATGCGGAACGGTCCACGCTCCAGGCACTGCACGACCTGAAACTGGAGGAAGTCGAGATCTTCCTGAAAGAATTCATTCCCGCCTACGAAAAAACACTGGACGAAATCAGACCGTGAAAAGCGCATGAGAAAAATGCATAGGAGAAGTGCATGAGAGAAGCGAATGAGAAAAGTGCATGAGAGAAGTGCTTGTGAAAGGCGTTCGTGAAGATGTAAACTTTTTGTGACATACTCTTTTTTTTCGGTTTTCAGGTTGACGTAAGGTCAATAATCGATTAAAGTAATTTCGTCTGTTCCGATCATTGATGGCTTTAACCCACCCGTACATAAAACCCACCACGGAGCGGACATCCCGCCGACATTTATGTCGGCGGTTTTTATGTGATCAACTGATGGAGATCAACATATGCTGAATTGATTGCTGAATTTATTTTTTAAAAGGTATTGCAATTTCAGAGGGAATGGGCTATTTTATGAGTGTATAGAAACTCCGCGGTGGGAGAATCGATACACGATTGAGAGGCGCTGCTGAACGGCAGCGCCTTTATTAGTGAAACAGGGAATGAAACAGGGGACGGTTCTCCGTTTCACTCTGAAGGTAGAACAGGAGTGTGGATCAGGGGTGTGAAACGGAGAACCGTCCCCTGTTTCACCCGGAGCGGGACTCGATGCCATGGATGAACAGTTGATGAAAAACTGCAGAATCTGTCCGCGGGAGTGCGGCGTTGACCGGACGGCAGGGAACCGTGGGAGATGCGGCGCTCCTGCCCAGGTTATTCTGGCACGTGCAGCCCTTCATTTCTGGGAAGAACCATGTATTTCAGGAAGTGCCGGATCCGGTGCCGTATTCTTCTCAGGCTGCAGCCTCGGATGCATATACTGTCAGAATGTGGAGATTTCAGGCCTGACCATCCCCAAGGGAGCAACGAAACAAGAGCTGACCGAAAGCCCGGAGCCAGTGAAAGAGCAGACGGCCACCGGCCTTGAAGCGGCCACAGAGCAGCACCCCGTTGGTACGGAAGCGGCCACAGAGCAGAAGTGCGCCGACAGCCCGGAGGCAGTCAAAAAGCAGATGTCCATTCTTCCGGGCATATCCGCAAGAAAACTACCTGGAATAGAAGTGTCGATTGAAGAACTGGCTCAGATTTTCCTGCGTCTTCAGAACGAGGAAGGTGCGAATAACATCAACCTCGTGACGGCAGCGCATTATCTCCCGCAGACGGCCAAAGCACTGGCCATCGCAAAAAGCAAAGGCCTGAGCATACCTGTCATATACAATTCCGGTGGCTATGAAAAGGTTTCCTCTTTGCGGATGCTGGATGGTCTGGTAGATGTGTATCTCCCGGATTTTAAGTATATGTCTTCCAGGACCGCAGGAGATTATTCCAACGCGCAAGACTATCCGGAGATAGCAAAGGCCGCAATCGCAGAGATGGTGAGGCAGGCGGGATCCGTGTCCATCGATCCTGTAACAGCACTGATCCGCAAGGGAGTGATTGTGCGGCATTTGCTCCTTCCAGGACATGTGCAGGAGGCAAAAGAGATCATTTTTTATCTGCATGACAAATACGGGGATTCCATCGGCCTCAGTATCATGAACCAATATACACCGATGCAGCAGATGAAGAGCCATCCGCTGCTTAACCGCAGGACAACCCGCAGAGAATATGAAAGGCTGATCGATTATGCGATTGGGATTGGAGTGACATATGGATACATACAAGAAGGCGGCACCGCAAAAGAAAGCTTCATCCCGTCCTGGAACGGCGAAGGCGTCCGGCAGGCCATCCATAATTCGTAGTTCACCACAGGAAAATGCAGCCGACAGAGGCAAAAAGCAGCAAAGCAAACCATTCCGTAACTCACCACTGCAAGTGACGGCTGCCGGAAGCAAAACAAAAACAGATATCGTATGCCCGGCAGCG
>CAMORF010000021.1 GCA_946623485.1 uncultured Clostridia bacterium | reverse complement strand
TTAGGGTTATTCCCTGCGGCAGGGCTGCGTCTGATGCAATGCAGTTTGTTGTGCCAAAATAGTGAATCCATCCGTAAACAGGTAAAGAGGCATGGGAATCAGAGGGTTCTGGCTCCCGTACCTCTTTTTGCATAGAAATGGGCACAAGAAGGAGATTTTGCAGTGAAAGGTGAGAATCAGGTTTCCTGCCGGAAACGGAAATGGAAAGCGGAAAACGGAATACGTTTGCGTGATGTTGCGTGGAAGTATACCATACTGTTTGCCGTATGTGCTTTTCTGTGCTTTCTCCCATTTCTTTTTTTGAAAAAAAGCTTTGTCTATCAGGTGGACGGACGTTCTCAATATGTGGTTTACCTGCGTTATATGGGGGAGTACCTCAGGGAAAATATTTCCAGATTCTTACATGGCACTTTTGAGCCGGTCATGTATGATTTTTCCATCGGGCCCGGAGATGACATTAACGCGATCGTCAGGTTTCACCCGCTGGATTTTCTTTCTGTTTTTTGTCCGGGCGATCTGACCGAGTACTTATATGACGCCATCCTTCTGATCAGGTACTACCTTTCCGGCCTTTGCTTCTGCGCATTTGCCCTGACATGGAAGAGAATTGGCGATAAGGAGCCAGGGAGGCTGACGGATCCCGTTTCCACTGCAGGCATCTTAGCCGGGGCGATGGTCTATGTTTTCTGCGGATACATGCTCATGCGGGTGATGAATCATCCTACCTATGCCGCTCCGTTTATCATTCTTCCCCTGATGCTGCTCGCGGCTGAAAAGGTGATGGAGTCGGCTTCCTGTAAGGAAGGGAACCGGACGAGGCAAAAAGACATGAAAGGAAGCATGACAGGGGCTGTCCTGTTTCCGATCGTGATTTTTCTGGGATTTGTCAGTAACTATTATTTTATGTATATCAGTTCCATCGGACTTCTGGTATACATGCTGGTCCGTTTTCCGGATTATTACAGGCATACTGTCCGGCACAATGACAGCCGGGGAAAAGTGTTTTTGTCCTTGCTGATCAGGATGATTGGCCTCTATCTGGTCGGTACAGGTATGTCGATGGCAGTTTTTCTGCCTACGATGATACGGTACGCGAATTCAGCCAGAACAACGCAGACCGCGATCAGGCAGAATCTCCTGGTTTATTCGGATCCAAGACGGTACTTTGCATGGATGGTTAACCTGATCACCCCATTTGCCAGCTCAGGGAATGGGACTAATCTGAATTACGCAGTTATTGTCCTGCCTGCTCTTTTCTCGCTTTTCTGTTTCCGCCGAAGGAAATACCGTACACTGAAATGTTTCCTGGGCATAGAACTGGCCTGCCTGCTGATTCCTGCCGCAGGCTATGTCATGGCAGGCTTCCAGAATGAAAACAACCGCTGGATCTATTTGATTTCGCTGGCGCTCGGAATGACAGTGGCCTTTATGACGGATTCCTTTTTTCATTTGAGCGTGACCAATGCCAGGATTCTTGCATCAGGCGCTGCAGCGTTTACGGCACTTTCCGCTGCGGCGGCAGTCTTTACGAAGCGGGGGATCTTTGCCTTTGCAGCTGTGCTGGAGATGCTCACATGTACGGCGATCCTGATCACGGCAGGCCGCAGAAGCTGTTCACGGAAGGCAGTCCGGATGATTGTCCTTGCTGTCACCAGTACCTCCGTAGTGTTGAATGCATGGATCACCTGGCTGCCCGGTTTCGGCAACATGGCTGCGCGCTGCACAAATGCCGGGAAAGCATTTCGGCGGTTTGAAAAAGGACCCGGAAAAACCGTGGGGAAGCTGGATGAGGATGGTTTTTACAGGATTGATGTTTCTGCTTTGAAAGCAGGAACGGAGAATTCCGGGATTTATTCCGGGTATCATGGGATTTCCATCTACAACAGTATCCTGAATGCAGGCATGATGGAGTCCATGGTTCAGACAGACAATGTCGGGCTGGATTCTCTCACCCATCTTCAGGACCTGGATGGACGTTTTCCGACGGAGAGCCTGGCAGGGGTGAAGTATTACCTGACGAAGAGGGAAGGCGACCGCCCTTATGGTTTTTCTGAAGAACCTGTCCTGAAGAGCAAGCGCTACTATGTCTATCAAAATGAGATGGCGCTTCCATTTGCTTACAGCTATGACTCCGTCATCTGGGTACAGGATCAGGCGCAGATGGATTCAGCTTCGAAGGAGCTGATCAAGGTACATGCAGCCGTGATCGATCCTGCTGATGTCCCCGGGGCGGAACATATGAACCGCATCACTTCGCTTCCGGAGGACCTGCTTATAAAAGAGCTGGATCTTCCCGCTTCCGCGCAGGGAATGGAACGAACAGAAGACGGGTATACGACAGGTGAAAAGAAGGGCGTTTTGACGCTGCCCTGCGAGACGATCCCTGGATACCATTGCCTTCTGCTGTTAAAAGGGCTCGGGGCACAGGAAGAGTCAAGAAAGATCAAGATCACATCGGGGTCACTGAGAAAGGTCTTTGTCCTGAGGGGGGCTCAGGATACCTATACTCTTGGAAGGGAAGACTACATCGTTGACCTGATGGACGGCCTGGGAGCCGGCAGTGCGGGAGAGGAAAATGAAATATCTGTAACCTTCCGCAAGAATGGACATTATCACCTTGATTCCGCCTCTATTGTGTATATTCCTGTGGAAGGCATGAGTCAGGAGATTGAGAAGCTGTCCCAGGATGCGATGGCGGATCCGGAGATATCCCCAAACCGGGTATCCGGGACGATCCATATGAGCCGGGAAAAGGTGGTTACATTCCAGGTGCTTTTCCAGAAAGGCTGGAATCTCTACGTGGACGGAGAGAAGGTTCCGTTGTTTTGCTCGAACAACTGCTACCTGGGAGCATTGATTCCGGAAGGATCGCATGATATCCTTTTGAAATACACGACGCCTGGACTTGGCACAGGCATGGCAATCAGCCTGATCTCCTTTTTGGCGTGGATCCTGATCATTGCTGTTTCATTCCGTACGCTGAAAAAGCCCCGGCACCAGGCATGAGGCATTACCCACAGGACGTTCCGCCGGCAGGGGTTTGGCTTTGCGTATTCATCGTTGACTGGAGGATGAATGGATAATCAAAGACTGACACGTAAATATTTCCTGATCTATACGATTCTCTTTCTGCTGGTCAGTGCATGCGTTTTTTTCCCGTTTGCGTACGGAGGGAAGTGTCTGGTCGGAAATGGAGATGGACAGTCCCAGTATATCCTGCAGCTGGATTATATGGGCCGTTGGCTGAGAGAAGCCGTCAGCGGTTTTTTGCATGGGGATTTCACCCCGCGGCGGTTTGATTTTACCATCGGCATGGGGGATGACATCAATGCAGTTGTGCGTTTTCATCCGTTGGATTTTCTGTCTGTATTTGTGCCGGAATCAGGAGTGGAATTTCTTTATCAGTTTCTGATCTTCCTCCGGCTGTATCTGGCAGGGCTTGCGTTTTCTGTATATGTATTTGCATGGAAAAGAATCAACGGCACTTGTAAAAAGAATAACGGTCCGGATCCATATGGCGCATGGGCGGTGCTGACCGGGAGCATGGTATATCTTTTTACCGGATATACCTTCAGCCTTGGGATCGTACACCCGACCTACCTGTCTCCGCTCATCACGCTTCCGCTGCTTTTGCTTGGCGCGGAGTATATGATAGGATCTTCCTGGCATCAGGCGGAGACGATCCGGACAACGCTCAGTTCCGAAGGAACGTGCCGGAGAGAAAGGCATGGATTCGTCCTGTTTTCTGTGATGACGGCGGTCAGCTTCATCAGCAACTATTATTTTATGTATATCGCTTCGGTCGCGGCGGTGTTGTACGTATTCGTACGTTTTTTCCAGATTTATCAAAAGAATCGTGTCAGAAGCTTTCTGGTATTGTTGTTGCGTTTTATTGCAGCGTACGGGATCGGATTCCTGATTTCCTGTATCACATTGCTCCCGACGCTGAAGCGCTATATGGGCAGCTATCGTTCTGAGCGTCTGACTGCTGTCAATAATCTTCTGGTGTATGCGGATAAGAGACGCTATGGCGCATGGCTGGTCAATCTGATCAGCCCGCTTCGGGCATCCGGAAATGGAACCCATCTGAACTATGCGGTTCTCGTATTTCCTGCAATCATTCTTCTTTTTGCGGTCAGGAAGGAGATGGAGGGCAGGGCAAGGCATCAGGAACGCATCCTTTTACGTGTTTTTCTGATCATTGCCCTTGGGTTTCTTCTGATCCCTGCAGGCGGGTTTTTGATGGCCGCCATGAACAATGAGAACAATCGCTGGGTCTTCCTGATTGCGTTGCTGCTGGGGTGTGTGGTATCATTTTCTTTTCCTGATTTCTGTGCGCTGGACAGACATCAGAAAAGGGTGCTTTTGCTTGGATGTGCTGTTTACGATGTAGCAGTGGCAGTTTCCATGTTTTTTACTGGTTTTGACCTGTATCCCATTGCCGGCGCGCTGCAGCTCACGGTGTTCACAGCGTTGATTCTGCTGACTGGCCGGCATTGGAGCCGTAAAAAGACAGAAGGTGTCCTGCTGAGTGTGTGCCTGGTTTCCTGTATCGTGAATGGTGTGATGACATTTGCAAAACCCTTTGGGAATCTGCCTCGGTATTACAGGGATGCAGGAGACACGCTTTCCTGGTATCGGAACAGTGTTTATGCCAACTATCTGAAGATTCCGGAAACAGGGCAAAAAGGCTTTTACCGGGTAGATGGTGTATTTTCAGGAAACTCGGAGGACAATGCCGCCCTGCTTCTGGGATACCAGGGCATCCAGATGTACAACAGCGTGATGAACGCATCGGAGATAGACACCTTAAAAAAGACAGGGAATACAGGGCTGACGACCATGCTTCATATCAGGCACATGGATGGGAGAACGGTGTCAGAGGAGCTGGCAGGGGTGCGCTATTTTATGACAGATCCTTCCAGCAAGGCAGCGATTCCGTATGGATATGGCCCGGAACCGGTGTATGCGGATGGTGAAGTGGCTATCTATGAAAATGAGCACCCTCTTTCTTTCTCGTATGGCATGAGCCGTGTCATGAAGATGAGCGAATATGAGAAGCTGACAGAAGCGGAAAGAGAGTTTGTATGCCTGGATGCGGCTGTCCTGGAAGATGATGCGGCATCCTCTTTTGATGGGGAGGCTTTGACTGCTGATGAATACCAAAAAGCCGGGATCGGCCTTGTGCCTGTTTCAGAGGCAAGGGGAAAGTCCGGAATGAAGGTACGTGAGAAAGCGGATGGAAGCATCGTATTGAAAGCCGCCAAAAAACGTTCAGGCTATGTGTTCCGCGCAAACATGCGGGAGGGCTATGCCAGTTATCTGCTGTTGGAAGGAGTGTCGCCTTCTGTTGCGGCAAAGCTGCGTGTTCGTTCGGAAGATGTGCAGGACACTGTGTCATTGCTGACAGAAAATGAAACCTATACAATGCTGCGCTCCAATTATCTGGTGAACCTGGGAACAGCAGACGCAGATACAGAAAAAGAGATTACACTGTCTTTTTCGAAAAAAGGAAAATATCAGATTGGAAAGCTTGGAATCGTTCAGATCCCTCTGGAAGGATACGAGGAGAAGGTCAGTGCGATGTGTTCCGGCGCGATGAAGCAGGAACAGATTCTGGAGGATGCTGTCACTGGTGTTTCAGAGTGTCCCAAGGACAGTGTGCTGGTGTTCTCCATCCCTTACAGTGAAGGCTGGAGCGCGGAAGTGGATGGGAAGAACGTGCCGCTTTTCAGGACAAATGGCTGCTGGAGCGGATTGGTGATGCAAAAAGGCACCCATTCGGTCCGCCTGGTATATCGGACACCGATGCAAATGGAAGGGAATATCTGCTTTCTCGCAGGTATGCTTCTTTTGATCTCTGGAATGATCTGGCAGCGGAAAAAGCAGAAGGCAGCCTGAAGCTTATGTGGGGGAATAAGGTGGAATTGCATGCCTTTGGTTAAGGAAGAGAGGCAGAGTATGATGGAACCGATCCTGACTGTTACACCCGTGCAGGAGTTTCCGCTGGCAAATGAAGGCGGAAACCGGATCTGGATCAAAAGAGATGACCTCCTGCCATTTTCTTTTGGCGGAAATAAGGTACGTATCGCATGGTCGTTCCTGGAGGATTGCCTTGCCAGGAATTGCGATGCCATGATTATGTATGGTGACCGCAGATCGAACCTGTGCAGGGTATTGTCCTCTATGTGCGCAGCAGCTCATATCGAGACCATCATGATCGAGACGAGCGAGCATGAGGAAAGCAGCCGCATGCCCTTTAATGAGAAGATGATCCGGCTATATGGGACCCGTATCCTGCAGTGCAGAAAAGACAGGATCGCCGACACGGTTGACAGGGCCTTTGAAATGCTCCGTGAGGAGGGGAAGCGTCCGTATTATATTTATGGAAACCGTTTTGGGACAGGAAACGAAGGGACTGCTGTTGATGCCTATGTGAAAGCGTGTCCCGAGATCCTTCAGTGGGAGTCGGATACGGGGAACAGACTGGCTTATCTCTTTACAGCGTGCGGTACCGGAAGCACACTTGCAGGGCTTACGGCAGGGATGCTGGAAGCAAGAAGCAAAGTGTCCGTCATCGGCATCTCCATTTCATCCAGATCCAGTGAGCGGGCAGAAAGCTGTCTGAACAAAGCGGCCAGGGCCTGGTATGAAAAGGAAGGAAGAAAGGTCCCGCAGAAGCTGGAAGAGGCATTGCATGTTGAGACAAAGTATAACTGCGGCGGGTATGGGATCGTTGATCAAAGGGTGACGGATCTGATTGACCGTGTATTCCTGGAGACATCCATTTCCCTGGATCCAACTTATACAGGGAAAGCTTTGCAGGGCATGCTTGACTATCTTAAGGAGCATGAGATCAGGGATCAGAATATCCTGTTCCTTCATACAGGAGGGCTTCCGCTATATTATGATTATCTTGCAGAAAAGGCTTTGCCCGGAGACACTAAGGAGGCAGAATGATGCTGGTTTCAGTTGTAATACCTTGCTATAACTCAGAAAAGTCGATCCGGGAAGTAGTGGAGCTGACGCTGAAGGAGTTTGATGCCATTGATGGATATGAAGTGGAGTTCGTTCTGGTAAATGACAATTCCAGGGATCGTACATATCAGCAGATCACCGCACTGGCGAAGGACTATGAACAGGTACATGGGATCAGCCTGATGCGCAATTTTGGACAGCACAACGCGCTGATGTGCGGGCTGAATTATACACACGGAGAACTGATCCTCGGGATGGATGACGACCTTCAGACGCATCCCTCCCAGATCAGGAAGCTTCTGGAGAAGCAGAGGGAAGGATTTGACATCGTTTATGGCGTTTATGAGAAAAGCACCAATACAGCGGGGAAAAATCTCACAAGCTGGCTGAATAAAGTATCCTCCCGGGCTTTGCTGGGAAGACCGAAGGATATTCAGTCGAGCAATTTCTGGCTGATCACAGAGAAGGTCCGCAATGAGGTGATCAAATACCGGAATTATAATCCCTATGTAGACGGCCTGTTTTTCCGGACATCACACAACATCGGGAATGTGACCATCCAGCATCACAAGAGGGAATACGGATCGAGCAATTATACATTCCGTAAGCTGCTGAAGCTTTGGATGGCTTACTGGAATTATTCAGTGCTTCCGCTCAGGACAGCTTCTGTGCTGGGGGCTGTGACTGCATTCATCGGATTTGTCGCCGCAATCCTGACCGTTGTTCACAAGCTGATGGATCCGACCACGACAGTGGGGTGGTCATCTACCTTAAGCGTCATGCTGATTTTCTTTGGATTTACCCTGCTGGTGCTGGGGATCATCGGGGAGTATATAGGGGAGATTGTGCTGTCGATCAATCAGACGCCTCAGTATGTGATCCGGGAGATGGTGAATATGAAGGACGAGGACAGGAAGGTATGAAAAAGATGATGATCCTTGGAGCGGGAATATACCAGCTTCCACTGATCAATGCAGCCAGGCGGCTGGGCTTTGAGACCATAGCCGTCAGTATTCCCGGAAATTATCCTGGTTTTCAGGCCGCTGACCGGGTGCTTTTGTTTGACACAAGAGACAAGGAACAGGTTCTTAAGGCCGCGGCCGAAGAGAAGGTTGCCGGAATCTGCACGACCGGGACAGATGTAGCTGTTTCATCGATCGGCTATGCCTGTGGCCGGCTGGGACTGCCGGGCATACCGGTGCGCTCTGCCGAGGTGCTTTGCAATAAGGCGCTCATGAAGGAAGCCTTCCTGAAGCATGGGGTACGGTGTGCGTTTGGACGAAGGGCTTATCATGTCTCTCAGGCTATTGAGATTGCCCGTGAGATCGGGTATCCGGTTGTTGTGAAGCGGGTAGACAGCTCAGGCAGCAGGGGAATCACGGCGGTTTTTGAGGAAGATGGCATGCAGGAGGCATTCCGGCTTGCGGCGGAGAGAACAAATCAGGATTACGTGCTTGTAGAGAAGATGCTGAAAGGGATAGAGATAGGAGTAGACGGCTTTATCCGTGACCATAAGATCGTATTCTTTGCACCTCATGCCAAGTTCATCTACCATGGAGAGCATTCCACTGTGCCGGTGGGACATACGTTTCCCTGTCCCCTGAGTGAGAGCGCCCTTGCAGACCTGAGGGAACAGCTGCAGCTTGCGGCGGATGCGACAGGCGCTGATGCCTGCTGCTTTAATGCGGATGTCTTCATGGATGGAGATCAGGCATGGCTGATTGAGCTTGGGGGAAGATGCGGTGCAACCTGTATCCCGGAACTGATCCAGGCGCATTATGGGTTTGACTATTATGAAGCAATGCTGCTTGAGGCATCAGGCGGGAAAGCTGCGTTTCCTTCGCGCGAAGGCACAGTGCCATGTATGGCGAAGCTGATTACCAGCCCGACAGAGGGAGTGATCACAGGAATTGATATGGAACGCCTGGAACAGATCAGAAGAAGCGGCATTCAGGTGGTCATTGACTATCCGGTTGCGTCTCATGTGTTTGCGATGTCGGATGGAACAGACAGATTAGGACATGTCCTTGCGAAAACTGACCGCGAAGGTGTTTTGGATGAAGCGGTTTCCAGGGTGCAAAGCTGCATTGAGATAAATGGAAAGAGTCTGGAGGAATTATGGAGAAGCTGAAACGATTCATTCCTCTTCATCTGACGATCCTGCTGTTCTCCCTGACCAGCGTTTTTTCAAAAGCTGCAAGCGTATTTTATAACAAAGAGGGAATCCGTTCCCCTTATCTGTGGCTTTTTTTGTTTCTGATGCTGCTCAACTGCGCGGTCTACGCTGTTTTCTGGCAGAAAGTGATTCAGGGAATCGACCTGAATGTGGCATATGCGAACCGGACCGTTTACCTGGTATGGGTACAGATCTGGGCCGTAATCATTTTTAAGGAAAATCTGTGCGCTTCCAATATTGTGGGGATCCTGATCGTAATCGCAGGTGTTTTGGTGGTGGTGTTCCATGAATAAATATCTCATCCTGATGTTTGTACTTACTTTTTTTTCGGCAGTTTCACAGCTGCTTCTGAAGCTCAGCGCAAACGAACCCCATGAGGGCAGGCTTGGGGCGTATCTGAATAAGAAAGTGATTACGGCGTATTTCATTTTTGGCGTAGTGCTGCTGCTCAATACCTACGCTTACACAAAGGTGAACCTGAAGTACGGACCGGTGATCGATACCTTTACGTATGTTTTCGTCCTGCTCCTCTCTGTGCTGGTGCTCAAGGAGAAGCTCACCGGCTGGAAGCTGCTTGGCAATATCATGATCATCTGCGGTGTGCTCCTGTTCTCCCTGGAGCCCTTCTGAAGAGAATAAGTCATCTCCTGTCGGGTGTGACCTGCAGGTTTTGATGGTGCATGGGTGTAAAGATGGAATTATTGTGAGCAATGTGGTAAGATGCCCGTAACGATTCAGGACAGCCTGAAACACTTGCTGCTGAGGGCGTATGAAAGTGTAAATTAAGTGGCATCGGGCATTTCGGGATGTGAAGCCTCGCCCGATGCGTCATTGTTCAGAACAGGTTCTGAACAATGACAGATGCTCATAGATTATGTGATGAACTGAGAAATGGCAGTGGCAGTTCAGGATATAACAGGCGGAAGGAAATATGCTGTATACAGTGATCATTCCATGCTACAAGTCTTCTTTGACTATCCGCAAGGTGGTCCTGGAGACGATGGAGCAGTTTGAGCAGATGAAACGCGGCGATGTGGAGTTCGTTCTTGTGGATGACTGCAGTCCGGATGGGGGGGCAACCGTCAGGGAGCTCAGGAATCTGGTGGAGCAGTACCCGAACGTACTCGCTGTTGAGCTTGCGAAAAACGCGGGCCAGCACAATGCCCAGATGGCTGCATTGAATTACGCGAAGGGGGATATCATTATCTCCATGGATGACGATGGCCAGACCAGCCCCACCCAGCTTCCCAGGCTTCTGGATGAGATGGATAAAGGGTTTGATATTGTCTATGCATATTATCCCCATAAAGAACATTCGGGCGGCCGGAATCTTGGAAGCCGGTTCAACCAGTGGTCCCTCCGGATCCTGATCGGGAAACCGAAGGACATGAAGACCAGTTCCTTCTGGGTGATCCGCAGGTTTGTCCGTGACTATGCCATTCAGTACAAAAGTGCTTATACCCACATCCAGGGCGTATTTCTGCGGGTGACGCGCAATATCAGCTGCGTGCCTGTGGAGCATTTTAAGAGGGAGGTGGGCCAGAGCGGATATACCCTGCGCAAGCTGATCGGGCTATGGGCCAATATCATTGGTTTTTCCATCGTTCCCCTCAGGATCGCGACTGTGCTGGGGTATCTTTTTTCCGCGGCAGGGCTGATCGGGATCATCTGTGTAGTGGTACGCAAGATTGTCCGGCCGGTGACGGCCATTGGCTGGCCGAGCGTCATGGTTGCAATTCTTTTCTTCTCCGGCCTGATTCTCCTGTTCATGGGCCTGATCGGAGAGTATATCGGGAGGATCTTCCTGGGCATGAGCAATAACCCGCAGTTCGTAGTGAGACAGATAGATGGATATGATCAGGGATTACGTCAGGGAAATGAGCCGGATGGGTACCCTGTCAGGAAAGAGGAGGCGATATCATGAAAAAGCTTATGATCATGGGAGCAGGGACTTATCAGGTTCCGCTGATCAGGGCGGCAAAGGCAATGGGAATCTATACGATTGCGGTTTCCATTCCTGGGAAATATCCGGGATTTGCATATGCGGACGAGGTTCTGCATATCAATACGGTTGATTCGGAAGCGGTCCTTCAGGCAGCGCGGGAGAGAAACATCGATGGGATCTGCACTGCGGGGACGGATGTTGCCGTTATGACGATCGGACGGGTCAATGATGCGCTTGGCCTGTCCGGGATCTCATATGAAGCTGCCAGGCTTGCCTGTGATAAGGTTCTCATGAAACGGTGCTATGAGGAGAACGGCGTACGCACTGCAAAGTACCGGAAGGTGTATTTCAATGAGGATGTGAATCAGAAGATCGAAGGACTGGAGTATCCTCTGATCGTTAAGATTGTAGATTCTTCCGGAAGCCGGGGCATCACAAGAGTGGACCGCCCTTCCCAGCTGCAGGGGGCGATCCGTAATGCGCAGGCATTTACCCATAAAGATTATTACATTGTGGAAGAGTTCATTGTCGGCAGGGAATTTGGCGCGCAGGCCTTTGTCATGGATGGGGAAGTTCAGTTTATTCTTCCTCATGGGGATTATATCTTCCATGGCAGCACCGGTGTTCCGGCGGGGCATTTCGCTCCCTATGCGCTGACCCAGGTACAGCTGGAGGACTGCAGGGAGACGACCAGGAAGGCACTTCAGGCAATGAAGCTGGACAATTGTGCCTGTAACTGTGATTTCATCATGCGCGATGGAAAAACCTATGTCCTCGAGGTGGGCGGAAGATCCGGCGCAACATGCCTGGCGGAACTGGTTTCTATTTACTATGGATACGATTATTATCAGAAAATCATTGAGGTGGCCCTTGGACAAAAGCCGGAGTTTCCCACAGATCAGCATGTGCCGAATGCTTCAAAGCTTCTGATGAGTGACAAGGATGGAGAGATCATTGCCCTGGCAAACCGGAATCCAAAGAATGACCCGAATGTCTATGAGGTTGTTTTTGATTATACCGTCGGGGATCAGGTAAAGAAGTTCCATGTCGGGCCAAACCGGATCGGCCATGTAATTACCAAAGGGAAGACACTGACGGAAGCGACAGCCGCGTTGAACCGCGCCTTGGAAAAGATTGAGATTGAAGTAGTGTAAGGAAGAGATGCTGATGTTGGAAAATGTACAGAAAAAGCTGATGAACGGGTATATTCTGGCTGATCTGCCCCAGATGGCGCACCAGGTGCCGAAGAATTTTTCCCGTGTAATGCGGCTGCAGAATGAGAGGGTACAAAGGCTCGTCCGGCGCGCATATGAGATTGATTTCTACAGGGAGCGTTTTGATAAGGCCGGGGTACATCCGGAAGAGATCCGTACGGGAGACGACCTGACAAAGCTTCCTGTCCTGACGAAAAATGAGCTGCGGGAGTGGATGGGCAGCCTGAAAGATGATCTGAGATATAAGGACTGGATCTGTGATACGACATCAGGTTCTACGGGAAAACCTGTTTCCGTACTGTTTTCTCCTCGTGAGAAAGCATATATGAAGGCTAACTGGTATCGGGTGATGCTGTGCTGCGGCTACAATCCTCTGACAGGGAAGACGATGAGCCGGATCAATATGCATGATGTCAATCCGGGCGGCAGGGACACATTCCTGCAGAAGCTGGGGATTTTCCGGCATCAGTTTGTTGATCAGTATGCACCGGAAGAGGAAGTGATAGACCGGATCAATGCATATGAACCGGATTGGCTTTATATGAATAAGACGGAACTGATGAGGCTGGTCCTATACGCGAAGAGAACCGGGAAAAAAATCTTTCATCCGAAGTTTTATGATCCGATCTCAGAGAAGGTGACGGAAAATGACCGTGCATTGTTTATCGAACAGTTAGGGCCTGGCATTATAGATTCCTATGGGACGGCGGAGACCGGAGCCTGCATGCTGCGGCTTCCGGGGAAGGATTATTATGCCGTGCACAATGACTCCTTTGTGGTTAATGTGATCGATGAAGACGGACAGCTGACCCGGCAGGGCAGGGTTGTAATCACTCCTCTGTATAAAACAGATCTTCCTCTGATCAATTATGAGGTGGGTGACAGGGCAATCATGCGCACATGGCAGGGGGTTCACTTTATCACGGAGATGGAAGGCAGGCTGAATGATTATTTCCGGTATGAGGATGGCAGAGTCACCAGCTTTTTTGAGGTGACACCTGTGATCGCCCATTGTCCTGATATCCTTCAGATCCGCTTTATCCAGAAATCATGGGACCTGATCCATGTCCAGATCGTGAGGGATGAGAATGCAGGCATGACCGCGCCGCAGCTGGAGGAGTATATTTCCGGATCATTAAATCAGATTTTCAAGAAACCGTTTCAGTTCGAATTCGAGTGGATGAAGGTGATCCCCCCGGATCCCAACGGAAAGCTGCGCATGATCGTATGTGAAGTTGCGTAGGAAATCTGAAGGAGTGTATCCGCAAAAAGCGGGGGGCTTGCCGGAGAGAATGAAATGACCGCAATTATCAACAGGGATGGTCGGGCTGAATTGTTATGTATTTGTGTAAGGAAAGGATTGGGTGAAAGATGAATTTAAAAAGCCGGAATAAGCGTTTCTATGGAATCAGGAGATTTTCAGTCGTTATGCTGT
>CAMORF010000020.1 GCA_946623485.1 uncultured Clostridia bacterium | reverse complement strand
TCGGCATCTTCTCCGTCTGCTGCCTGGGCTGGTTCCGCCGCGGGAGCCTGGGCCGCATCCGCTGGAGCTTCTGCCGCAGGTGCCTGGGCTGTGTCTGCGGATGCTTCTGCCGCAGGTGCCTGGGCCGCATCTGCGGATGCCTCCGCTGCAGGTGCCTGGGCTGCGTCTGCAGAAGCCTGATCCTCTGCCGCTTTCTCAGCGTAGTGCGCTCCCTTGAATACCGGGGAGCCTTCTCCTCTGTCATCTGCAAGCTCATCCATCCAGCGGAAGGTTCCGGTCTTCACGACATCATCCCCGTAGATGGTACGGAAGTCGTCCCGCATGGAGATCACCTGGTATCCGCTCTCTGCCCATTTCTCCTTGAGCGGCTCTGTCTTTTCGGGATCCCCGTAGTCACGCTCGGAATCATCCGCGACCAGCATGAACGCCGCGCTCTTATACTTGTTATTGTGAATCGTAAAGTTATGCATGCTCACATCGCCGCTGCTGTTTCCGAAGGAAAGCACCGGCTGGCGGCCGATTTCCCTGACGATCTGGCAAACCTTGTTCATCTTCAGGTTCTTGATCAGCAGACGGTCGGTACGAACCACTTCATCGTCTGCCGAATAAACATAATCCAGGCCATCCACATCGCCCTGGTGTGTCGCTTCCACTGCGACATCCATACCGATGATCCGCTCTTCCGGAATATCGACATGGCCTTCAAACAGCGTCCTGCACAGGAAACGATCGCTTCCGCTGACAATATAGACCTTGAAGTCATTGTCCGCCAGATATTCGATCACTTCCAGAATCGGAGAGTAAAGCGCTTCTCCGTAGGTCATGCCCTCAAATCCATCCACATCACGCAGCAGGATCTCAGTGATGAAATCAGAAAACTCATTCAGTGTCATCCCGGAATAAGCACGGGCAGCCTGGATTGCATGCTGCATCGGCATGTCCTCCCGGAAAGACTTGTCCAGCGCGTGATCCCGGATCTCGCGTCCGATAGCCAGCATCTCGGCATCCGGCTCGATCGACGGATCCTTCAGGATGCGCCATGCCAGCGCATAGTACTCCAGATAGGTCGGATATAATTCTCCGCAGATGGTTCCATCCATATCAAACACGGCGATCCTGTCCACCGGAGGAATGTAGTCTTCCGAGGACTCATCCGTCACAGTCTCCACGTAATCAATCAGCGTCTGCAATGCCGGAGCATCCTGGTTCCAGTCCGCAAATATCTCTTCTTCTTCGTAAGCCTCGGTCTGCGCTGCTTCCACGGCCTCCGTCTGCGCTTCCGGCGCATCTTCCGCCATGGCAGAGCCTGCCAGCACGAAGCTCAAAGCCACTGTCAGCCATAGTGTTACACGTTTTTTCATGTACCTCTCCCTTCTTGATTATGTGAGCCAATGTTAATATACGAACCGGCATCCGCAAAAACAAAATTACTATTCTGCATGTCATGGAATGTTCCATGGCAAGTCATGGAGTATGCTGTGAATAGTAACAAGGCAGAACGCCCCATGCCGGTAAGCATACCTCTTCTACCATAACACTTCCCGGAATCCTTGAAAAGACCCGTTTTCCAAATGTCATGTCCCGCCGCCAGGCCTGCAAAGGCAGGAAGATCACTGATTCCTCACAAGATGCACCAACGTCCAGGTGAGCTGGTCTACATCAATCGGTTTTGCGAGATGCGCATTCATCCCTGCGTCCCGGCATCTCTGGGCATCCTCCGCAAAAGCATCCGCAGTCATCGCGATGATCGGGATCCTTGCGGCGTCATCTCTGTCCATGGCGCGGATCTTCTGTGTTGCCTCGATCCCATTCAGATTCGGCATCCGCAGGTCCATCAAAACCACGTCATAATAGCCGGGAGATGATTCCGTGAACATCGACACCGCCGCCTGGCCATCCTGGGCATGTTCCACTTCACACCCGCATTCCTCCAGGATCATGGTCGCGATCTCGGCGTTCAGGTCATTGTCCTCCGCAAGAAGGATCCTCATCCCGGAGATATCATTTTTCTTCTTTGCGCTCTCCTGGGGGACGTCATCCTTCCGCTCCCCGACATACTTGCTCAGCTCGTAGTACAAGGTCGATTTGAAGAGCGGCTTTGCGATAAAGCCGGTGATTCCCGCCCTGGACGCCTCGGCTTCGATCTCCGACCAGTCATAGGCAGAGATGATCCGGATGGGAATCTCACCGCCCGCAATCTCCCGGATCTTCACCGCAGTCTGGACGCCATTCATCCCGTCAAGCTTATAGTCAATCAACACGGCAAAGAAGTCTTCTCCTTGCTGCCTGGCCTCGGATACCAGTTTCACGGCCGCTTCCCCGCTTCTGCATGTCACAGGCCTTGTCCCGAGTTCCTGCAGGGACAATTCCGCAGCCGCGCACACCTCTTCATTGTCATCCACCACCAGGATCCGCCAGTCAGGAAGCTGCATCTTTGCGGCATCCGAAGGAACCTTTTCAAGATCCACCGTTACCTGGAACGTACTGCCCGCCCCCGGCGCGGATTCCACCGCAATCTCGCCGCCCATGGCATCCACGATGTATTTGGTGATGGACATCCCCAGCCCGGTGCCCTGGGTTTTCTGTACCCTGCGGCTGTCCTCCCGCTCAAAGGCCACAAACAGCTTTTCGCGGAATTCCTCCGACATCCCGATTCCGGTATCTTTGACAGACAGATACGTTCTGACGAACTTATCTCCCTTGGGGGATGGTTCCTGCCACAGCCCGATCTGGATCGACCCTCCCTGCGGCGTAAACTTCATCGCGTTGGAGAGGAAATTCAGCAAGACCTGATTCAGCCGGACGCTGTCGCAGTATACCTCCTCCGCCAGAATCTGATGGATCATAATATCGAAAGACTGACGGTTGCTCCGGATCTGGGGACGCACGATCTCGCACATGGTTTCCATGGTCTGCTTCAGGGAAACCGCTTCCATCTTCAGCGTCATCTTCCCGCTCTCGATCTTGGACATATCCAGAATGTCATTGATCAGTCCCAGAAGCTGATGGGATGACAGGGTTATTTTTTTCAGGCAATCCTTGACCCGTTCCTGGTCTTCAATATGCTCCGACGCAATCTGCGTCATGCCGACGATGGCATTCATGGGCGTGCGGATATCATGGCTCATATTCGACAGAAAATCGCTTTTTGCCCTGTTTGCCGCTTCCGCCGCTTCCTTCGCCTCCTCCGCTTCTGCCTTGGCCGCCTCGATCCTGCTGACCTGGCGCCTGGTCATCCGCATATACAGGAAGAAAACCACCAGGAGCATGACCATCAGAATCGCCAGTGCCGTCAGCATACCTCTCATTCTCGCCTGCCCCATGTCAGCAATGGAAACATCCAGCACGCCATAGGGAAGGATCGACAGCAGGTACCAGTTGGAATCCGGCAGCGGCATCGCATAGACGCTCCTGCGGATATTGATCCCTTCCGCTTCATCCACGTAACGCGTATGCACCGTAAATGTCCCGTTTTCCGCAATTGTCTGATGCAGCTTCTCGACGAATTCCTCTGCCGTCATGCCTTCCGGCGTCACATGCGCCAGCACAACATCATCGTAGGTTTCTTCCGCCGTGTGTTCTCCCTCCACCACAAAGCTGGAATCCCGCCGGATCAGATGGAACCGCACCAGGGAATCCGGATCATCCAGATTCATGCTCTGGGCAAAAAAGGACATGGGCTTGCACCATAGAAGCCCGATGCTTTTCTCCCCGTTCAGCATCGGAACGGAAAGGGAGCAGGCATAGATAATCAGCTGCTCTTTGTCACTCCATCCGCCCGTGATGATCTTTTCCTTCTTCTTCGCAAGGCTGTCTGTCAGAAAGCTTTCATCCCCGAGCCTGACAATGGGATCCCCGTAGATCGTTTCCTGTTCGCCGGAGGCGCTGATCAGGGAACAGTTCGATAAATCCTGGAACTCGGCAGCATAAGCAAGCGCCTGGCGGATCAGATTCGCGTCCAACTCATCGCCGGCTTCATCCAGGCTTTCCTTCATGGAATCCATCTGGGAAAACCGGATCGACTTGATCGCTTCAAAGCGGTTTGCCTCCTGACGCGCCTTCTCTTCCAGAAAAACCCTGCCGATCTCCCTGATATCCTTCTCTGTCTGCGCCTCCATAAAGCGGTACAGAAAAAAGAATACAACTCCGATCGATACAAGAATCGTACATAAGCCGGCAATGATCAGCTTTAACTCTTTTTTCATGTTGCCCACCCCACGTCAGTCTCTTTGGCTCATTCGTCTGCGCTTCCATGATCCGGCCGCACGCCGATCACGACATGATGGTCATCACTGCCCCGGGTCCGGATCGTCTGCAGGCAGTAAAGCCTCTGTTTTGTCCCATCCTTTCTCAGATAAGGCACGACGATGGTTTCCTCCCTGCCCGGCCAGCTCATCAGGTTTTCCTTATTCAAGGTCTCCAGCAGCTTGCCGCGGTCATGTTCCGCCGCGCTCTCCACCAGACTGCCAAGGGCATCCCGGAAGAAATCCTTGCCGCCGGGGAGGATCTGCAGCTCTCCGCCCTGCCCCTGTCCGAATTCCAGGTAATAATCCGTCACCGTATCCACATAATAGATATGCTCATATTCCCCGGCAAGCGCACCTGAGATACTCATATAAGTCCGCGCGCTCCTCTGGACCGGAACCGGCTCTTCGGCTCCTCTCTCTTCCAGGAACCTGCAGAACTCCTTGCTGGGAACCGGCCTGGAGAAATAATACCCCTGTACCAGGTCGCATCCCATTGCCTTCAGCACGCGATACTGTTCCTCCGTCTCAACGCCCTCTGCCACCACCGGAACATGGAGGTATGAGGCGATGTCAATGATGAGCTCGATCATCCGGACATCCTTGTTCTCGCCGAACGCGCTCCTCACAAAGGTCATGTCAAGCTTCAGCGCGTCGATGGGAAGGTTCGACAGCATACCCAGGGAGGAATAGCCGGTTCCGAAATCGTCCATCTCGATCCTAAAGCCCATGCCCATCCCCCGCAGTTCCCTTGCGGTGGAAATGACCTGCTCGGAGTCTCCGGTATAAGCGGACTCCGTAATCTCCAGGATAATATCCTCGGTGGTCAGCCCGTTCTCCTCCAGGATCTGCATAAAGATACTCTTCAGATCCGGCATCAGCATGTCAATCCTGGATACATTGACGGAAACCGGCACCGCGTAGCCAAAATGCTCCTTCCATTCGCGGATCTGCGCCGCCGTCTTACGCCACACATACTTGTCCAGCTCCAGGATCAGGCCGTTTTCCTCCAGAAGCGGGATGAAATCTCCCGGGCTGATCAGGCCCATCTCCGGATGGTTCCAGCGCACCAATGCTTCCGCGCTGGAAAGCACCGGTTTATCCGGCCGGATATCAAACTTCGGCTGGTAATAAACGTCAAAGCACCCCTCCGTGATCGAGGATCGGAAATCCTCCACCAGCCGCTCCCGCAGGATCGCGGACTCATGCATCTTCTCATTATAGATGCCGATCGGATTGGACACGCTGCCCTTGACCGTATCAGCCGCATTCTTCGCGCGGTCAAAACGTCTTTCAATGTCGATGTGCTTATCCACCATTGAATAGACACCCATCCGCAGGCGCACCCGGTCCTGCGAGGAATCCTCGCCGGACAGGCCGACGGAAAACTTCTCCAGCAATTCTTTGTAGTCATCCCTGTGGGGGCAATAAATCAGGAATGTGTCCGCGCCTCTCCTGCAGCCAAGGCCATCGATCTTCCTTGCCACCTGCCTGACACGCTCGCCAATCCGCCTCAGAACGCCGTCCGCGTACTGCTTGCCATAGCGCTCATTGATCATATGGAAATGATTCACGTCAAGCACGATGGCATCCATGACCTTCTCCTGGTAATGCTGGTCATGCAGCCTCACATAACGCATGAAATACTCTGTATTGAACAGGCGGGTCACGCTGTCGCGCTCTGTCGAATGGACCAGGTCCCGGTTCTCTGACAGCTCGATGACTTTGTTGACCCGGGCCTGGATGATCTCCCACATCGGATACGGTTTCGGGATAAAATCCGCAGCCCCGGCCTTGAGGCATTCCACCTCCGCATCCTGATCCGCAGTCAGCACGATGATCGGAAGATCCTTCAGCGACGGATCCGCCTTCACAATCCGCAGAACCTCCATGCCATTTTTCTTCGGCATCTGCAGGTCCAGAAGCACCAGCGCCAGCTCGTCGCGGTATTCCTGAATCATCTCCAGTGCCTGGTCGCCGTCCGAAGCGTACAGGATCTCGTATTCCTCCTCCAGCGCGGCTCCCAGCAGCTCCTGGTTGATCACCTGATCCTCTACGATCAGGATATCCTTTCTCAAATTCAGGATCGACAGTCCCTGATCCTGTGCCTGTGCCGCTTCCTGCGCGTCGCTTTCATCATCCCTCGTCACCGCGCCAAGGCTCTTCAGGAGCCGTTTTTCCTCATACATCAAGGCATCCGCGCGCTCGAAGACCTCATGGACATCCGTGTCTGTCTCAGGCCTGAATTCCGATACCGCTCCGGAAATGACCGCGCCGCCGTTTTTGATATGGTCGACAGACTGGTCATGCAGCAAAGCCGTCAGCTCCTTGCGCATATCATAATCCCTGCCCGTCAGGATCACGGCAAACTCATCTCCGCCGATCCGGTAAACCGGGCTGTGGGAGAAAATCTCGCAAACCATCTTGCAGGCGCTGCGGATATATTCATCGCCTGCCTTGTGCCCATAGGTATCGTTGATTTTTTTCAGTCCATTGACATCGCAGACCACAATCGCGAAATCAGGGACACGCTGTTCCTTCAGCGCCACCGTAAGCTCCCGCTCCCGCACCAGGTATGCATGCTTGTTCTTCACCCCGGTCATCGGGTCGGTATTGGCCAAAAGTTCGCTCTCACGGGAACGGCGCTGCATATAGGAATGGTTTGTCAGCATAATGGCAAGCGCAAACACGAACATAACCATCGTCATCATCATACTCTGGTTATTGGTCTGCTCCATCTCATCCATCTGCTGTTCGATATACCGTTCATCCTCCAGGCGGGCCGAGCCTTCTTCCTCCTCCTCATAGTGCGCCCTGACATTGAGCAGCATCTGATCATTTGCGTCGATCATGGACTGCCTCATCCAGATCAGCGCGATGAACAGTACCAGGGAAAGCAGCGCAACCCATACGATAATGGAACTGCCAAACCGCTTCTCCCGGTCTTTGCTGAGAATGTACCGGAAGAAAATGAATCCCAGAACTGACCATACGATGAACAGGAAATACGTCTCTCTTGCCATGGAGCCCTTTGCCACCAGGTTGGGCACCAGAATATAGACACCAAAGCAGATCATCAAAAGAGTTCCGATGATACCGGTCCACTTCTCCCGCTTGCTCCCTGACCGCGCTGCCATCCGCGCGCAGGAAGCAGAGACCAGTCCGTAAACCAGCGTTGCCCCGATGGTCGTGACATCCACGATCCAGCCGATCGCAGTCCGGCCCACGAGCGGGATCACGCAGGAAACCGCCACCACCAGACCGATCGCGTTGCCCGGAACCGAATAACGGTTCAGTTTCGCGAAACGGTCCGGAACGATCCGGTCCTTTCCCATGGAATAGATCAGTCTGCTGAGCGCCGTCATGTTTCCGATCAGGCTGGAGATCACGAGCGCAAGCAGCGCCATCATCAAAAGCCAGATGCCGGCATCGCCCATGTAACGATAAGCCGCGTAAAACGGTGGAAGCGCCTCGATCCCCTCCAGCTGGTCCAGATCCCTGATATATTCCAGCCAGCTGCCATACTGCTCCGGATATGCCGTTACGGACAGCAGGGTAACCAGAATATACAAGACGGTGGTAGAGACCACGGAGATCAGCACGACACGGCGGATCCTGGCGCGCTCAAAATCAAATTCCTCTGTCAGGTGGGAGATGCTTTCGAACCCGATAAATGCCCACGGGGAGATCACCGCGATCTTCACGACCTGGGAAATAGCAGCTGCCTCCGGCACAAATGCAGGCGTCATCTGCGCGCTGCCGCCTCCCGCAATCGCGCAGACGAAGCAGACCGCGATCGCAATGGAAAACACGCCTCCCAGCATCGTCATCAGAAGCACGGAGACATGGCTGAAACGGATACAGAGGAATCCGATCACAAGAAGCGCCGCTGCGGACAGGATCGCTTCCCCGATGTAAACATCATAACCGAAGATCTCGTACATCCGCCCGAACCGGAAGATCCCGCCCAGGAAGATCCTGGAGAACAGAGGCAGCGAGGTGGCATTCGCCCACAGCACCGCCAGATAAGTCACCATCAGAAACCAGGCAGTCAGAAATCCCTGGTCGTAGCCGAAGGTTTCCCTGGTAAATGCATACGCGCCGCCGGCTTCCGGATAGCATCGCATCATGTAGGAATAGTTCCAGCCAATCAGAAGCATGATAGCAGCTCCGACGATCAGCCCCAGCGTCGTTCCCAACGGTCCTGCCTGAACCAGATACGTATTGCTTGTGACCACCAAAGAACCCCATCCGACGGCGGTCCCGAGCGCAAACGCCCACACACTGACCGGCGACAGATGTCTTGCCAGTTTCCTGTTTTCTCCCATATCAACCCTCTTCTCCCTGTACCCTGCGCAAACCCTCTTCTCCTTGTAAACTGCGCAGATCAGCATGTGCGGCAAGTCATTTCCCAGCTACCTTTTCAGTGTATCAGATAAAAGTATGTTTGTCGAAGAAAACTATCGTCGTTATGCTTGCTGAAGTTATCTCACAATGGTATTATTTTTGTATAGAGTGTCCGATTTCAAATGAGAATCGGAAAGAATCATTGTATCTATTGTCACAGAAACTGCAAACAAACCAAACGGGCGGGTTGATCAGATTCGTCGTCGGATCCGGCACAATCTGCTTTTGTGAATCTGTTTGCAGATCCTCAGGGAGGAACTTCATGAATCTATCAAAAAAACTTGGCCGAAGCATGCATGCGCTGGCTGCAGCATTTCTCACCTTTTCCCTGATGCTTGCGCAGGGCAATGCCATGATTTCCGCCTCTGATCCCGCGCCTGAAACAGATCCCGTTTCCGAGATGCAGCTTTCCCAGATACAGACTGAGGAAGAGAATCAGGCCGTCGGAGCCAACAGCACCTTTGCCGGAACGGATTCATCAGGCAGCAATGCAGACAGCCGGTACCATGAAAACAAGTGGAATTTTGTTGAGGATTCTATGGATATCTCCGGCGGAATCCCGGAGGATGTCTACGGGCGCCTGTCCCTGATCCGCGAGCGCGGCGTGCTCCGGGTGGTCACAGAACCTTATTTTGCCCCGCAGGAATTCATTGATCCCGATCTGGAAGGACAGGATCAGTACGCCGGGGCGGATATGATGCTTGCCCGCCTGATCGCGGAAAAGATGGGGGTTTCGCTTGAGATCGTCCCCCTTGATTTCACGGAGGTTCTTTCTTCCATGGCACGTGGGGAATATGACCTCGCCATCTCTGCTCTCTCCTATACGCCGGGGCGTGCCTCCTCCATGGAACTCTCCAAGGGCTACTACTACTCCTCTGAAGGAGCCGGGGCAGGCCTTTTAATCCGGGAGTCTGACGCGGACATCCTGAAAACCCCCGCTGACCTGTCCGGAAAGGATCTTGCCGTGCAGATGGGTTCCCTCCAGGAACTGCTGGTGGCGCAGAACATCACAGACTATTCCCAGTTTCGAAGAGTTCCCTCCATCCAGGAGGTCTACGACCTGGTCAGCAATCAGACAGCAGACGCTGCAGGCGTCGATATTGAGAGCGCGCAGCTGTATATCAAAAACAATCCGGACTGCGGCCTAACGCTGATGGAGGACGTCATGTTCAACCTTGAAGAACAATTTCAGGGAGACCGCATCGCCGGGCCGAAGGATGACCTGGAGCTGATGTATTTTATCAACGGTGTCATCGACGAGGTCCTGGAATCCGGTCAGTACGAAGCTTGGTATGAGGAAGCCGCAGTCCGCGCTTCGGAGCTTGGGCTGTAATTTCCGCCCCGTGCCTGATGCTTTACAAACCTTCAAAACAATATGGAACAGCTATCCGGCTTTGGTCAGGGCACATCGCCCCGGCTGCAGTAACCGATCTGAGGTATCAACGTGAAAAAACAAAAGACTTACCTGATTATTATCCTGGTTCTCCTGTGCATCAGCCTAAACTGCCTGGGACGTTCCATCACATACCGGTTCGACCTTCCTCTCTGGCTGGATTCCTTCGGTACCGTTTGGAGTGCTTACGTGCTCGGACCCATCTGCGGCAGCATGGTGGGAATCACCGGCAACCTGATCTGCAGCGCTTTGTTCCATGCGCACTGGGGCTATCTGTTCACCAGCATATCCCTGGCGCTCCTTGTGGGCGTCCTGTCTCACCGGAAAAGCCTTGATACCTTCCCGGGAGCCATGATCATCGGGGTCCTGTGCGCTGTCGCGGCCACGGCAATCTCCGTTCCGCTGAACTACCTGTTCCATTCCGGCATGACCGGAAATGTCTGGGGAGACGGTGTAATCAACCTGTTCCTCGAATGGAAATGGCCGCAGATCATCGCAAGCATCCTCGGGGAATTCTATCTGGACTTTGTGGACAAGGTTCTGACTCTGGTCATCATCTACCTGGTCTTCCGCCTCTTCCGGAAGGTACTCCCTCATGCGGCGTTTTTTTCCATGGAGCGGATGCTCACGGGAAGCTTTGTTCTGCTGCTGTTCCTCCTTCCTGCCCTGCCCGCCCTCACCCGATCCAGGGTGCTGGCTGCCACGGTTACCGCCACGGATTACAGCGATTATGTGCAGACGGTCTTCAGCAATGACAACGGCCTTCCCTGCGGGGAGGCAAATGACATTGCCGAAACCAATGACGGAATCCTGTGGATCGGAACCTACGCAGGGCTTTACCGCTACAATGGCCAGGAATTTGAGTGGATGGACAAATACGATTCTGTCCGCAATGTCAACTGCCTGTACACAGACGATGAAGGGCGCCTGTGGATCGGCACCAATGACAATGGCCTCGCCATCTCGATCAACGAGAAGATCGTCAATGTGATTGACCAAAGCGGGGGGCTTCCCTCCGATTCCGTCCGCGCTATCGTCGAAAGTTCTGACGGATATTATTATATCGGGACAACCGGCAGCATGCAGATCCTGTCCCTGAACAGCGGCCTGAAAAAGGTTGCCTCCCTCTGGGAGATCAACTACGCCGATGACCTGACCGCTGACGGGAACGGCCACGTTGCCGCCGTCACTTCTGACGGGCGGATCTTCCTGCTGAAGGCAGGACAGATTCTTTGCTCGATGCGCTATCCCGCGGACGGCGAACAGATCAACTGCTGCGGCTTTAGCCCGGAAGGACATCTTCTGGTGGGTACCTCGCTTGGACGGGTGCATGTGTATGACATCTCGGAAGGATATTTCGATGATATCACCGTACTGGAGTGCGAGGGGCTGAACAGCCTGAATGACATTAATACGCTGGAAAACGGGGATGTTTTCCTCTCTGCGGAAAACGGGATCGCATTTATCGATCCCAGCCATCAGTATCACCTGATCAATGTCAACGCATTCAATAATTCCATCGACCGGATGCTCAAGGACTACCAGGGCAATCTCTGGTTTACCTCCTCCCGCCTGGGTCTGCTGAGGATGGCCCCCTCCCCGTTCCAGGATCTATACAGCACCTGCGGCATGCAGGAAAAGGTCGTCAATGCTGTTTCCTGCTGGCAGGGCAATTATTACATCGGAACAGATTCCGGGCTGGACATCATCGATGGATCGCTCCGCAAAGAGATCAAAAACAGCCTGACCCGACAGCTGAACGGAGTCCGGATCCGCTGTATTTTCGCAGACAGTCAGGAACACCTGTGGATCTGTACCTACGGGCAGGGACTGCTGGAGATCGATCCGGACGGGAAGCAGGTTCTGTATGACAGCTCAAACGGGAGCTTCGGAAACCGTGCCCGCCTTGTGACACAGCTGTCTGACGGCACCATTGCCGCCGCCGGGGACACCGGCATGAGCTTCATCCGGGATCATGAGATCCTGCAGACCATCGGATATGCTGACGGGCTGATCAACTCCATGATCCTTACCGTAACCGAGATGCCGGACGGAACGATTATCGCCGGCACGGACGGGGACGGCATCGCGCTGATCCAGAACGGTGAAGTGGCCCGCATGCTTACGCGGGAGGACGGGCTGAGTTCAGGCGTGATCCTGCGCACAATCCTGGATGTTGGAGGGGCTGGCGTCTTTCTTGTCACCAGCAACGGACTGTGTTACATGGATCAGTCCTACGCCATCCGGCCGCTGAACAATTTCCCCTATTTCAACAACTATGATGTCTGGATCCAGGATGATGAAACACTGTTTGTCACCGGCAGCTCAGGCATCTATGTCGTAGACCGCGAGGAACTCCTGTCGGATGCTGCAAACATCTCCTATGACCTTCTGGATGCCAGGAAGGGCCTGCACAGCTCCCTGACCGCGAATTCCTGGAATTACTACGATGGAAACGGGCATCTGTTTCTGTCCTGTGACAGCGGCGTTTACCTGGCGGATATCGAGCGGTATTCCGAGGGAACGCATGCGTACCGCATGAACCTGTCCACTGTCTATCTGGATGGGGAATCCTTCCGCGTCGAAAGCAGCGCCCCGATCAACGTTGACCGGAGCGTCCGTAAGATCGAGCTGTTCCCGGAGGTCATCAACTTCACGATCCAGGATCCGAATGTCGGTTATTACCTGGAAGGCTTTGATACCCAATGGACATTTCTTCCCCAGAGCACCCTCGGAAGCATCACATACACCAATGTCCCATCGGGGAATTACCGGTTCCATCTCGCCGTTTTCACGAATGACGAGTCCACGATCCTGGAGGAACGGATCTACCCGATCATCAAGCAAAAGGATATCTATGACAAACCCTGGTTTATCGGATATGTGATCGGAATCGCAATGTTCTTCATTGTCTTCCTGCTTGGGCTGTGGTTCCGCCGTGTATATGAGCGGGCGCAGCTGCAGATCAAGATGGGCAACCAGACAATCGTAGCCATCGCCAATACCGTAGATGCCAAGGATGAACGGACCAGCCAGCACTCCCAGCGTGTCGCGGATTATTCCGTGATGATTGCCCGGAAGATGGGCTATTCCGAGAAGGAATGTGAGAACCTGCACAAGGCTGCAGCGCTCCATGATATCGGCAAGATTGCGATTCCCGACAATATTCTGAATAAACCCAGCAGGCTGACAAACGAAGAATACGCAATCATGAAATCACATACGACACGAGGCGCGGAGATCCTGAAGGGCTTCACCCTGATCGAGCACATCCGGGAAGGCGCGCTGTACCATCACGAGCGCTATGACGGGCGCGGTTACCCCCAGGGACTCAAGGGGGAAGAGATCCCGCAGTACGGCAGGATTATCGGTGTTGCAGACGCGTTTGACGCGATGACCGCAAACCGCATCTACCGGAATCAGATGGATATCGGGTATGTGCTGGACGAGCTGAGAAAGGGACGCGGCACCCAGTTTGATCCCAGGGTTGTAGATATCTTCCTGGATATCCTGGAGGAAGGAACCATCGACCTGGAGCTGCTCTACCCGAGGCGGCAGAGCACGGCAGCCGGCAAAGAGGAAACATCCTCCCCGGATCAGCCCAAGGCAGAATCCGGGAAGGATGCGGAACAAGATTCCGGCAGCAAGAAGGATGCCGGACAAGATTCCGGCAGCAAGAAGGATGCCGAGGAAGCAACCGCCGCCACAAAGGATACCGCGGAAGCAGCCTCTGCTAAAAAGAATGTTGAGAATGAGAAGGGAGGTGCCAAATGAAACGAGCATATATTGCCACTTTCCTGACATGCCTCGCAGTCCTGGCTTTGTTTTTCGGGATCAGCCGCACCCGGAATATCAGCGGCGCCATGAGCAGCATCACAGTCGGCTTCATCTATGAAAGCGACGAAAGTGCTCCCTATACCTACAATTTTGCCCGTGCGCAGGTCATGCTGCACGAGGAACTGCGGGACTCCGTCAACATTCTGGCTAAAAACAATGTTCCGGATGACGCGATTGAAGATACGCTGCGGGAGATGTCCCTCAAGGGATGCAACATCATCTTCACAAACTGTCACAGTGAAAGCTTTGCGGAGCTTGCGCCTTCCTATCCGGATATGCAGATCTGCCAGATCAGCGATATGGTGAATCCGCCGGCAGACCATCCGGACAACTATCATACCTTCAACGGGGAATTCTACCAGGCACGATATGTAAGCGGCGTCGCGGCCGGACTGAAGCTCCAGGAAATGGTGGACAACAGGGTCATATCCCCGGAAGAAGCCATCGTCGGCTATGTGGGCGCCTATCCTGTCCCCTCTG
>CAMORF010000019.1 GCA_946623485.1 uncultured Clostridia bacterium | reverse complement strand
GCAGCATGCTTCCAGGCCAAAGGCACGGCAGCATCTTTTACAGCCCATCCAATCATATAAAGGCTGGAAGTGGATGCGCGGAAACCGGTCGTCTCAATATCAAAATAAATCACCCGGTCAGGGTTCAGTCCGAATGCCTCGAGGTATTCCTGCGGACAGACGGCGCGATGCGTTCTTGTTTTCATAGAACCATAGTAGCATGAATCCGGCGCGCAGGCAAAACAATAAGGCGATACAATAAGGCGATACAATAAGGAGATATAACGCAGAGCGAGATTCGCCGCGACAAAATACTTGATTCCGGCCAGTGTGTCAACTATCATGGTAATGTGTCAACTATTATGATTCATGAAATGTTTACAGAGGAGGGGGATTATGCAAAAACCGGTTCTTGTGATCATGGCAGCGGGGATGGGCAGCCGTTATGGCGGCCTGAAGCAGATTGATCCGGTCGATGAACAGGGGCATATTATCATGGACTTTTCGATCTACGATGCGCGCCGCGCAGGATTCGAGGAGGTCATATTCATCATAAAGCGGGAAAATGAGCAGCTCTTCCGGGAGGCAATCGGAGACAGGATCAGTAAGACAATGAAGGTGCATTATGTGTTCCAGGAGCTTATGGATATTCCTGAGGGCTTTCAGGTTCCTGCGCAGCGGAAGAAGCCATGGGGAACCGGCCATGCTGTTTTGAGTGCGCGTGATGTGATCCGGGGGCCTTTTGCAGTAATCAATGCGGATGACTATTATGGTCCGGAAGCGTTCCGACTGGTCTATGATGAGCTGATGAACCAGCAAGGGAAGGAATCCGGTGAGGCGGCATCCGGGCAGGCCGCTGAGTATATTATGGCAGGATATCTTCTGGATCATACCCTTACGGATCATGGCTCAGTCGCCAGGGGAGTGTGCACCACGGATGCTTCCGGCAATCTTGTGTCGATCGTAGAGCGTACGAAGATCATCCGCACGAAGGAGGGGGCTGCATATTCGGAAGATGATGGGAAGACGTGGGTTCCGGTAAGCCCGGACAGCGTTGTCTCGATGAATATGTGGGGATTCCCGGAATCCTTCCTGGCGCATCTTTGGGAGCGTTTTCCTCGTTTCCTGGAGCAGGAACTGGAGAAGAATCCGCTTAAGTGTGAATACTTCCTTCCGTTTGTGGTAAATGATCTGATGGAGGAAGGAAAGGCACGCGTGAAGGTCAGGGTCGTGCATGATGTCTGGCATGGTGTTACCTACGCTGAGGACAAACAGGAGGTCGTGGATGCGATGCGTGCCCTAAAAGAGAAAGGCGTTTATGACGGGTTAGGATCTGTTACAAAATAACTTGTACATCTTGCTTGTCTTTTCATCCGATAGCACAGCTCAAAAATCAATCACATAGTGTGGGCTGAATCGTTTCATCAGCAGAAGCAAAGATGGATGTGTGTCGGATGCCTGATCGATAGTCCCTGACAGAGGAGGCGGAGAAGATGAAATACCTGTTAAATGCGGAGCAGATGAAAGCCTGTGACCTGGCAACGATCAACCATTTCAAGCTGCCGTCCCTGGTTCTGATGGAGCGCGCGGCGCTGGCGGTCCGGGATGTCGTCCTGGAACGGTATCCCAATGCAAGAAGGATCCTGGTGATCTGCGGGAGCGGAAACAATGGCGGCGATGGCTATGCCGCAGCAAGGCTTCTGAACCTTGCCGGAAGGGTGGCGGAGGTTCTGTTTGTGGGAAAGCATGACCACAGGACACAGCAGACTGCGCTGCAGGCAGAGATCTTTCAAAGATACGGCGGGGTGGAGCTTCCCGATGAGGCTTCTTTCAAGGGCTATGACCTGATTCTGGATGCGTTGTTCGGGATTGGGCTGAAGGCGGAAATTATCGGGAGGTACGCCGATGTGATCAGTGCCGTGAACCGGGTGGATACGCCGGTGATTGCGATTGACATTCCATCCGGCGTCAGTGCTGATACC
Organism: uncultured Clostridia bacterium; assembly: GCA_946623485.1. Lineage (GTDB taxonomy): Bacteria > Bacillota > Clostridia > Lachnospirales > Lachnospiraceae > Porcincola. The sequence goes on along the minus strand of CAMORF010000019.1, from coordinate 12,424 downwards.
GGGCAGATCTGCGGCTGTGCAGTACAGGCAGACCTGACGGTGACGATGCAGTATCAAAAGCTGGGGCAGTCACTCTATCCGGGCGCAGCTTTGTGCGGTGAAATCCTGGTAAAGGATGTCGGGATTACGGATCTGTGCGTGAAATGGGACAGCGAACCGGTGTATGCGCTGGAGAAGAAGGACCTGGAGGATCTTTTGCCTGCCAGGTACCCGGATGCCAATAAGGGTACCTACGGAAAGCTGTTATTGATTGCGGGAACGGAAGGGATGGCAGGCGCCGCGGTTCTTTGCGCAGGCGCCGCGCTTCGCTGCGGATGCGGGCTTGTCAAGGTTTTATCCGCAGAGAAAAACCGGGTGATCCTGCAGTCAAGTCTCCCTGAGGCATTGTTTGCTCCCTGGCCGGAGGACTGTGACCTTACAGAGCATCTGGCCTGGGCGGATGCCGTGGCAATCGGTCCCGGGCTTGACACAACGTTACAATGCCGGCATCTTCTCGAATTTGTTCTTTCCAGATGGGACGGCCCGCTGATTGCTGACGCAGGCGCCCTGAACCTGATTGCGTCTGATGCGGCACTGTCAAAGCTGCTCCGGCCGGATACGATCATTACGCCTCATCCGGGAGAGATGAGCCGGCTGTCTGCCCGCTTTCAGACAGTGGAGAGTTCTGTCCTGGAGATCAATGCGGATCCTGTACACAGTGCGGTTGCCTGCGCAGATGCATGGAACTGCATCTGTGTGCTGAAGGGAGCGAGGACTGTAATTACGGATTCCAGGCAGGTATGGCTGAACCAGTATGGAAATGAGGGAATGGCTGCGGGGGGCAGCGGCGATGTGCTGACGGGAATCATCGGAAGCCTGCTTGCGCAGGGGACGGATCCTGTTGACGCGGCAAAGGCCGGTGTCCTGCTCCATGCGCTTTCGGGGGATGCTGCCGCCGGGGCGCTGGGAACCCGCGCGATGAAAGCAGGGGACATCACAGCATTTCTTTCCAGGATTTTTATGGATGCTTCGTCAAAGTGACGGCTTCCTTGCGGATTATCATGTAAATTTCTATGATATGAAAAGAAAGACATTTACATGTTAGATTACATCGTGCTTTATAATAGAAAAGAATTGCTTGTTCAGATATCCATGGACGGCAAGCAAAGGAAATGTGAAACCGAAAAAAGCCTGATGAGCAGGCAGAATGGGCAAAGAGAGGGAAATGATGACCGCAAAAGAGAACTGGGATGAGGTGTTCACGAAACGGCTCTCCAAATGCTACGATGAGATGAAGTGGCTTTATGGTGAACTATACCATGGGGATGAAGAGGCGTTTGATTATTTTCTTACAATGCTGTACCACAATTATTCCGAGCGGAAAGAAGCTCTCCGCAGGCTGGATGAATCCAGGGAGGCGCTCCCGGCATGGTACAAGGATGGGACGCTGGTCGGGATGCTGATGTATACCCAGTGTTTTGCCGGGAACCTGAAGGGGGTGGAGGATCATCTGGATTATATTCGGGAGTGCGGCGTCAATTACCTGCACCTGATGCCGCTTCTCCAAAGTCCCGAAGGGCGCAGTGACGGAGGGTACGCGGTTTCTGATTTCAGAAGCGTTGACCCGGCGCTGGGAACCATGGAAGACCTGGAGGCGCTGGCTGACGCCTGTCACGGCAGGGGCATGAGCCTGTGCCTTGATTTTGTGATGAACCACACCAGTGAGGACCATGAGTGGGCGCGTAGAGCCAGGGCAGGGGAGAAAGAGTACCAGGACAGGTATTTCTTCTTCGATAACTGGACGATTCCGAATGAATTTGAAAAAACGGTTCCGCAGGTATTCCCGACTACGGCACCAGGAAACTTCAGCTGGTGTGAGGAGGCTGGAAAGGTTGTCATGACAACCTTCTATCCATACCAGTGGGATCTGAATTATTGGAATCCCACGGTCTTTAATGATATGACGGATAACATGCTGAACCTGTGCAACAAAGGCGTGGATGTCATCCGCCTGGATGCGGTTCCTTATATCTGGAAGCAGCTGGGAACCCCGTGCCGCAACCTGATGCAGGTTCACACATTGGTCAGGATCATGCGGATGGCATGTGAGGTGGTATGCCCGGGCACGCTTTTGCTTGGCGAGGTGGTCATGGAGCCGTCGAAGGTTGTCCCGTACTTTGGATCGATTGACAAGCCGGAATGCCACATCCTCTACAATGTCACCACCATGGCGACGACCTGGCATACGGTCGCAACAAAGGATGTACGGCTGCTCAGGCATCAGCTGGAAACCGTGTTTGCGCTTCCGGGGCAGTATACCTTCCTGAACTATCTGCGCTGCCATGATGATATCGGCTGGGGACTGGATTATGCGTTCCTGCGCCAATTCGGAGTAGATGAAGTAGCCCACAAGAAGTTTCTCAATGAGTATTTCCGGGGATACTCTTTCAACTCTGACGCGAGAGGGGAACTGTACAACGATGACCCGCGGCTCGGCGACGCAAGGCTGTGTGGAACAACGGCAAGCCTTTGCGGCATTGAGGCTGCGCTGTATGAGAGAGATGACCAAAAGCTGGAAAAGGCGCTGCGCCTTGACATTATGCTTCATGCATTTCTCTTCACGCAAAGCGGCATTCCGGTTTTGTACTCCGGAGATGAGATTGCCCAGGAAAATGACTATGCTTACCACGATGACCCGCTCAAGCGGGAGGACTCCAGGTACCTGCACAGAGGAAGCCTTGACTGGGAGAAGGCGAAAAAGAGAAAGAATAAAAAAACTGTTCAGGGCCGCCTGTTCCAGGCAATCAAAACGCTTGAGAAGCTGCGCCTGAAGCATCCCGCATTCCGGGATGAGGCGGATGTGTGGATTGTCGAGACCTGGAATGACCATGTGCTCGGGATCGGGCGCTATTATGAAGGCGAAAAACTGATTGCACTGTTCAATTTCGGTGACAGTGACCAGACAGCCTGGGTCAATGAACATGAAAACTACATTGACCTGATGACAGGAGAGGACAGGCCGGCCAGAGGTGTAGGGATCCCGGCTGGCGGATTCGCATGGCTTTTGACGAATTTCCGGAAGAGGCCTTCGCGCTGAAAGATCCTTTTGCTCCCTGTATCATAGTTTTTTGTTCAGGAAAGAAGGTGATGATGGGATGAGTGCGGAGCAGGATGGGAATTGTTTCGGAATCACGATCCGGGAGCGGGCTGAGAAAAGGGAGCGGGAAATCCTGAGTCCTTATGCTGCCTGTTCTGCCTTGAGCGCGGGGCGCGATAAAGAGGAGCCGCAGGATGCGATCCGGACGGTCTATCAGAGAGACCGGGACAGGATCGTACACAGCAAGTCATTCCGCAGGCTCAAGCAAAAGACACAGGTTTTTATTGCGCCGGTCAGTGATCATTATCGCACGCGCCTGATGCATACACTGGAGGTTTCCCAGCTCTCACGTACGGTATCCCGGGCGCTTTTGCTCAATGATGACCTGACAGAGGCCATTGCCCTTGGCCATGACCTGGGGCATACACCGTTTGGCCATGCGGGCGAGAGGGTTCTTAACGAGGTCTGCCCGCTGGGATTCCGTCATTACGAACAGAGTGTCAGGGTTGTGGAGCGGCTGGAACGCGACGGAAGGGGGCTGAATCTGACGAAGGAAGTCAGGGATGGGATCCTGAACCATCAATGGGGACTGCATCCTTCTACACTGGAAGGGCAGATTGTTCGATACTGTGATGAGATTGCTTTTTTGAATCATGATATTGATGATGCGGAGCGGGCGGGCCTCCTGACTGAATCTGATCTTCCTGACGAGATCCGGAAGAACCTTGGCGCTTCGCCGAAGGAACGGCTTGACCGGATGATGCAGGATATCATCTATAACAGCATGGGCCGTGATGAGATCCGGATGTCGGAGGTTACAGAAAAATGGTTGGTCGAGTTTCGTCTGTTCATGTACAGACATCTATATACGGACATCAGGGCAAAGGCGGAAGAAAAAAAGGTTCCCTTCCTGCTGTCTAATCTGTATGAATATTATGAAAAGCATATCGATGAGATGCCTTCGGGATATATCCGTCTGATTGAAGAAGGGGATCCGGTGGAGCGGGTTGTGTGCGATTATATCTCAGGCATGACAGATTCCTACGCCTTGGAGAAGTTTGTAGAGCTATTTACGCCCAGACGCTGGTTCGGCCCGTGAATGCGGAAGCCTTATATGTGATTGCAGGATCCGGTGATATCGTGACGATCCGAAAAAGATGTTTCAGGTAAACCTCTGGACAGAACATGTCCGGAGGTTTATACTGTATACAAACAGATGTTCGTGTTTCTAAGGGAAGGGGCTGTGATGTATTACTCGGATGAGATTGTGGATCAGGTGCGGACGGCGAATGATATCGTAGACGTGATCGGCCAGAATGTACAGCTGAAGCGTTCGGGAAGCAATTATTTCGGCCTGTGCCCGTTTCATAATGAGAAGTCTCCTTCTTTTTCTGTCTCCAGGCAGAAGCAGATGTATTATTGTTTTGGCTGCCATAAGGGCGGGAACGTCATTACCTTTGTGGAAGAGTACCAGAACATGAATTTTACGGAGGCGGTTGAATTCCTGGCCCGGATGGCGGGGATCAGGCTTCCCGAGCGGGAGATTTCCGCCGCGGAGCGGCAGGGCATGAATGAACGCAAAGAGATTCTGAATGTGAACCGCCTGGCAGGAACCTATTATTATTATTCCCTGCGTTCCGGCGCAGGGAAGGGAGGCATGGATTATCTGACAAAGCGCGGGCTGTCTGAGGAGACCATGAAGTCATTTGCCCTGGGATTTGCGCCTAAGACACCATCCGACGGGCTCTACCGTTACCTGAAGTCAAAGGGTATCAGTGATGACCTGCTTCGCAGAAGCGGATTGATGAATATTGATGAGAGACGCGGCACCATGTATGATAAGTTCTGGAACAGGGTTATTTTCCCGATTCTGGATGCTTCCAACCGGATCATCGGGTTCGGCGGGAGAGTGATGGGAGACGCAAAACCGAAGTATCTGAATTCCCCGGAGACAAAAGTGTTCGATAAGAGCAGGAATCTGTATGCGCTGAACCTGGCCAGACGGACAAGGGAGGATTCCCTGGTTTTATGCGAAGGGTACATGGATGTGATTTCCATGCACCAGGCTGGCTTTACGAATGCGGTAGCTTCCCTGGGAACATCGCTGACTCCGGGACACTGCGCTTTGCTTTCGCGGTATACGAAGCAGGTGATCCTGAGTTATGATTCGGACCAGGCAGGCGTGGCTGCCGCCATGCGGGCGATTCCCATGCTCCGGAAGGCGGGGATTACGCCGAAGATCCTCCGGCTCGATCCTTATAAGGATCCGGATGAACTGATCCAGGCACTGGGACATGACGCGATGCAGGAGCGGCTGAACCAGGCGCAGAATGCGCTGATGTTTGAGATCGAGATCACAAAGCGGGGGTATGACCTGAATGATCCGGATGCCAAGACGCGCTTTTTTGAGAATGTCGCGGCACGGATCGCGGCGCTTGAGACAGAGATGGAGCGGCAGAACTACATGGACGCGGTTTGCCGGGAATATCTGGTTGACCGCCGCCAGCTCCAGGAGCTTGTGACAAGGAGGCTGCTGAATCCGTCTGTGGCGGAGCTTCGGCAGGCAGGCGCTGCTTCGCCGCTGTTATCACCTGCCGGAGAGCCGGAGGATGGCCCTGTGATTCCCATGCCGGATGCAGATTATGATCCCGCGGCACTATATGGGTATGATGACAGCGGATTCTATGAGGATGAGACAACGGGCGAGATGTTCCAGGCACCGCCGACCGCCACTTCCAAAAACCGTTCCGTCTCGGTCCGTGACCAGGGGGATGATATCTCCCGTCGGCTGCTCCTGAACTATATCTGCCGTTATCCTGGCATATTTGGTACGGTGAGAAAGTATGTGATGCCTTCCGATTTCGGGGAGGGACTCACCGCGCAGGCCGCGGAGGTCATCTATGGACAGATGGAAAAGAAGGGACAGGTGGATGAAGCATCTATCCTGAACCATTTTCCGGAAGCACAGGATCAGACAAAGATCGCGGGAATCTTCCATACCCTGGACCAGGCATCCTCCGGAAAAGACCGGGAGAAGGCAATCCGCGAGACCTTGATCAAGGTATTCAAGGCTTCCCCGGCAGCATCTGCTTCGGAATTATCCCGGGTGATCGCGAGAAAAAAGCAGGAGACTGAACTTCGGACTATCCGGATCCAGATGTAAGGATCTGTTACAAAATAACTTGTACATCTTGCTTGTCTTTTCATCCGATAGCACAGCTCAAAAATCAATCACATAGTAAGGAACTATCAAAAAGTCCGTGAGACGGAAAGGAGGAAGAAGATGGTACTGTCACAGAGGCTTATGGCGGTATCGGATCTTGTATCCGCGGGAAACCGGCTTGCGGATATCGGGACAGATCATGCTTTTGTCCCGATCTATCTGGTAGAGCATGGACAGATTCCGTCCGCCATCGCGATGGATGTCAACCCGGGTCCGCTTGCGCGGGCAGATGACCACATCAGGATGCATGGGCTTGCCGACAGGATTATTACGCGTCTTTCGGACGGGCTGGATCAGCTTGCGCCGGGTGAGGCGGATACGGTTCTGGTTGCAGGGATGGGCGGCGCGCTGACCGTCCGGATCCTGGAACAAAGAGAAGGACTGGCCGGGGATGTGAAAGAATTGGTATTGCAGCCCCAGTCAGAGATTGCTTCCGTCAGGCGATTCCTGGAACGGAGCGGATGGAGAATCGTCTCTGAGAGGATGGTGTTTGAGGAAGGAAAGTATTATCAGATGATGCGCTGTGTTCCTGGCAAGATGCGGCTTTCTGCTGCAGAGGCAGAATATGGCCCATGCCTGATGCAGGAGCGAAGTACTGTCTGGTCTGGATATCTTCTTTGGAGAAAAGAGATTCTGGATCGGAATCTGCTCCGCCTTCAGAATGCGGAGGGGGAAAGAGGCGAGAAACGAAGGCGGGAGATTCTGGAACAGAGAAGAATGATTGATGCCTGCAGATAGAACAGGCAGAGATTGTGTGAACAAATACTTGACACTTACCACAGGTCAGCCTACCATAACAGCCGGTTAGAGTATACTACCGCAATGATGGCAGACTTGATCATATTGAAGTTCTTGACTTGATCATATTGAAGTTCTTAAGGAGAGGAACTGTATGATCGGATGAAAAGACAAGCAGGATGGAAGAGCAATTACAGGTTATTCTGAGACAGATCCCGGGATACAAGATATACAGGAAGGGCTGTTTTTGATATACTGAATATTACATCCTATAGGAACAGGCTGTCCGGAGGCCATCAAACATAAGGGAGCATGAAATGACATTAAAGGAACTAAAGGAAGAACAGAGCGCCCGCATACTGAAGGTAGGCGGTGAAGGCGCGCTCAGACAGCATTTCCTGGATATGGGAGTGATTCCGGGCGCGGTGGTGACAGTAACGAGGTTTGCTCCCCTGGGGGATCCGATGGAGATCAGGATCCACGGATATCAGCTGACCCTCCGTCTCGAGGAGGCGGGTCAGATTTTGGTTGAACGCATAGAGGGTGCGCAGTTGAATGATGCGGGAAGAAAGCGCAGGAAGGTGCCGCATCCATTCCTCGGAGAACCGGGGATTCATCACCAGAAAGAAAAGAATGGGACGCCCCGGACGGATCACAAGGTGCTTACCTTTGCGTTGGTAGGGAACCAGAACAGTGGAAAGACGACCCTCTTCAATCAACTGACCGGTGCCAATCAGCATGTCGGGAATTTCCCCGGCGTAACGGTGGACCGGAAGGACGGGGCAATCAGAGGACATGCGGATACGAGGATTACTGACCTCCCCGGAATCTATTCCATGTCACCTTATTCGAGCGAGGAGATTGTCTCCCGTAATTTTGTCATGCAGGAGAAGCCGGACGCGGTGATCAACATCGTGGACGCGACCAATATCAAGCGCAATCTGTATCTGACGATGCAGCTGCTGGAGATGGACGTACCGGTTGTGATTGCGTTGAATATGATGGATGAGATGACCGAGAACGGAGGGGCTGTCGATATCAATGCGATGGAGCATCTTTTCCAGACGCCGGTGGTCCCGATTTCCGCTGCAAAAAACCAGGGCGTGCATGAGCTTGTGTCCCATGCAATCCATATCGCGAAATATCAGGAGAAGCCAGGCGACCAGGACTTTTGCATGCCGGATGAAAACGGAAGGGCGGTGCACCGCTGCCTTCATGCAGTGCAGATACTGATTGAAGATGATGCCCTGCGGGCAGGGATTCCGCTGCGCTTTGCGGCAACCAAGGCTATCGAAGGAGATCCCATGATCCTTGACCAGTTGGATCTGGATCAGAATGAACGGGCGACATTGGATCATATTGCCAGGCAGATGGAGACGAAACGCGGTCTGGACAGGTGTGCCGCGATTGCTGACATGCGTTTTTCATATATCGATAAGGTTTGTGAAGAAAGTGTCGTGCAGCCGCGTGAAAGTAAGGAGCATCTCAGATCAGAACGGATTGACAGGATCCTGACCGGAAAGTGGACTGCGATTCCGGTCTTTATCGGAATCATGGGGTTGGTTTTTTTCCTTACCTTTCATGTGATTGGTGCATGGCTTCAGTCATTGATAGAAGCGGGAGTCGGCGCTTTGACCGATTACGTGGACGCCGCCCTTACCGCAGGACATGCAAACGCAGTATTGCACAGCCTGATTATCGATGGAATCTTCGAGGGAGTCGGCAGTGTCCTGAGTTTCCTTCCGATCGTAGTTGTAATGTTTTTCTTCCTGTCGATTTTAGAGGACAGTGGATACATCGCCCGTGTTGCCTTCTTTATGGATAACTTGCTGCGGAGGATAGGGCTGTCAGGAAGAAGCATCGTTCCAATGCTGATCGGATTTGGTTGCTCCGTTCCGGCTGTGATGGCAACGCGGACTCTTCCGAGTGACCGTGACAGGAGGATGACGATCCTCCTGACACCATTCATGAGCTGTACAGCGAAACTGCCGATCTATGCCTTTTTTGCGGAGGCATTCTTCCCGAAGTACAGTGCGCTTGTCATGATTTTGCTGTATGTGGTCGGAATCCTGTTCGGAATTCTGTTTGCTTTCTTGTATAAGAAATTCCTGTTTAAAGGGGAAGCCGTTCCGTTTGTGATGGAGCTGCCCAACTATCGCCTTCCAAGTGTGAGGTCTACCCTGCAGCTTATGTGGGAGAAGGCAAAAGACTTCCTCCAGAAAGCTTTTTCTGTGATTCTGATTGCTACGGTGATTGTATGGTTCCTGCAGCGCTTCAGCCCAATGATGGTGGTTGTAAAGGATTCCAGTGACAGCATTATGGCTGCTGTTTCCAGTTTCCTGGTTCCTCTGATGCGTCCGGTCGGGCTTGGCGACTGGAAGATCGTGACTTCCCTGATCTCTGGATTTATGGCAAAGGAGAGTGTGGTTTCTGTGCTCAAGGTGCTGTTTGGAGGCACTTCCGGCGCAGTGACTGCCATGTCAGCGCAAACGGCAGCGGTGTTGCTGGTATTCTGTCTTTTGTATACGCCTTGCGTTGCGGCGGTGGCCTCCATCCGGCGGGAGATGGGAAACCTCTGGGCTGCCGGAGTTGTGATCTGGCAGTGTATTATCGCATGGGTTGCGGCCCTCGGGCTTCATCTGATCCTTGGGTTATTCTGACAGAGGAGAAAACATGATATGAACCTGCTGGATTTGTTTTTGATTCTGACTCTGATAATGGTTTTTGCCCTGGCAGTTTTCCTGTGGGTCCGAGGCAGGAAAAAGGGAAACGGATGTTATGGATGCAGCGGTGACTGCTCCTCCTGTGGAAACATGCATGGGTTACGGAAACAGCATGCATACGATGCGGAAGAACAGTGACCGGAATCAGGCAGTGGAATAGATGATTGGACTCTGCAAAGATCGGAACAGGTGATTGGAATCTGCAAGATCAGAACAGGTGATTGGAATCTGCAAAGATCGGAATAGATGATGGGAATGGACAAAGACCGGAGATGAATGTATTCAGTATCCTGATCCTGCTCGTGCTTGTGGCAGGAATTATAATGGCGTTTTCTGTTTCTGCGCGGCGGATGAAGAAGGGAAGTTCCTGCTGTGGTGAAAAGGGAGAAAAGGTGCCAAGAAACGGTGTCTCCGATAGGAATAAGGCACATTATCCTTATCGAGCGGAGGCAGTGATTACGCAGATGACCTGTGATAATTGTGCTGCAAGAGTGGAGAATGCGCTGAATCGGGAAGATGGAATCTGGGCGACGGTGCGGATTGGTACCGGGAAGGCAGTCATCCGTGCGAAAAAACCGATCGAGCAGGAAAAGATCAGGCATATTATTGCTCAGACCGGTTACGGAATGGGAGCGTTTACCGTGGAACCATAGATCAAGGACTGGCGCAATTCATTATCAGGAGGGAAAAATGAAAAGAAAGGTACTCACGACACTGATGACCGCAGCAATCATGGGTACTTTAGCGTCGCCCATTGCCTGGTCGGCAGAGGCTTCCGGAACGGAAAAGGACAGACTGGCCGGCGCTGCAGAGCAGACTGTCAGTTCGGAGAAGGATAGATTGGCCGGCGCTGCGGAGCAGACTGCCAGCTCAGAAAAGGATATCTTATCCTGGGCTGGTGAGACCTTCGAATCTGAAAAGGATGTCCTGGCTGGTGTTACGGCGGAGACGGAAACAGAGGAAGCGGAGGATGGAAACGTTACCATCACGGAAAAAACAGTTCCCTGGTATCTTTTCAGCCTGGATAATACTTTTGACACGCCGGTGTATTTTATCGATGGCGTGACAGATCTCCCATATGTGAACCTGGATGACTGGGCGGAAATGATGGTCACAATTTATCATATGTGCAATAATCCGGAGTATACGCTCTATGTGGAAAATGATGGCCCTTTGGTGATGTTTACACGTGAGAGCAATTATTCCATGCTGTTTGACTTCGAGGAGGGAACCATTCGCTTTGATGATTTTGATGCATTTATCCATGCCACGGGCGATGCATCCCTGATGGATATGGTTTCGCTTGAACCGATGGATGAAGAAGGAAATCCGCTCCTGCTCCAGAAGCTGGAGAAGGGTTCTTTCGACCGTTATGGGAAGGAAGTGGAGCTTCGCCTGGTTGACTACGCAATCCATATGGTCTGGTCGGAAGAAGACAATCTTTACCTGGTTCCGATTCAGACCATGGCAGACTTTTTGACTGCGCTTCCGTTTGGGATCAATTCTTATTTTAATGAAGAAGCTGTCTATCTTGCCTCCCAGGATGACCTTGGTGTTGGCCAGGTAGAAAAGACCGATATCGGGAAGTCCTTCTTCATGGCACCGTATGGGAACATGAGTGAGGAACTTGCGTGGTACAGTTACTGTGAGCTGTGCCTGGTGTTGGACAATCTGTATGGCCTGAAGGAATCCCATGACATCACCAGCTTTGACCGCATTTTTACTGAAACGGGATACCGTCAGGATCTGTGCAGCACGGATCCGAATGTGGCGGATGGAGCCCTGAATGACTTTATTGATTATTATCTGGATGACCTGCATTCAGGATTTAATTGTGCTTCTTACCGGACGGAAGAGATCCTTTCTGTCGGCGGAGGGAAGGGGCTATCGAGGCTCCGGGATGAAATGACCAGTGCCATCTATGAGAAAGCGCGGGAGGAGGCAGACACCCCGATCGTACCCTATGAAGAAGTGGGGAATACTGCTTATGTCACATTTGACGGCTTCGGTCTTTATGCGCCAACCCCGGAATTCTACTATGAGGGAGATATGTTTGTAGATGAAGAAGAGGATAGCACTGCATCGATTGATACGGCAAAGCTGGTGCTCTATGCACATGAACGGATTACCCGGAAGGACAGTCCGATTGAAAATGTGGTGATGGATCTGAGCCTGAACGGCGGGGGACAGGCCAATGCGGCAGCAATCGTTGCGGCCTGGTATCTTGGAGAGGCAGCCATCAGTATCCGGAGCTCTTTGACAGGCGCAATCTCAACAGCAACCTACCGGTTTGACGCCAATCTGGATCATCAGTTTGACGAGAAGGATTGTGTGCTGGATAAGAACCTGTTCTGCCTGATCGGGCCGTACAGCTTTTCCTGCGGCAACCTGGTTCCGAGTATCTTCCGTTCTTCCAATCGTGTAACGCTGCTCGGGAAAACCAGCGGAGGCGGAAGCTGTTCGATTTTGTGTTTGTCAACAGCTTATGGTGCGTCTTTCCAGATATCATCCCCGTACCGGTTGTCTTATCTGAAGAATGGATCTTATTATGATACCGACACCGGGATTGTGCCGGACTGCTATATCATGAAGCCGGAGAATTTCTATGACAGGGAAGCCCTGACGGAATATATTAATCAGCTGTTTTAAGCGCCAGAAGGCTGC
>CAMORF010000018.1 GCA_946623485.1 uncultured Clostridia bacterium | reverse complement strand
CCAGCTCGATCAGCTCAGGATCATCAACCATATCGCACTTGTTCAGGAAAACAACGATCTTCGGAACACCGACCTGGCGGGCCAGAAGGATATGCTCCTTGGTCTGTGCCATAACACCGTCCGTAGCTGCAACAACAAGGATCGCGCCGTCCATCTGAGCAGCACCGGTGATCATGTTCTTGACATAGTCAGCATGGCCAGGGCAGTCAACGTGAGCATAATGTCTCTTCTCGGTCTGATACTCAACGTGAGCAGTAGAAATCGTGATACCACGCTCTCTTTCTTCCGGAGCCTTATCGATCTGATCGAAAGCCTCAAAAGTGTTTCCTTCGACTCTCTTAGACAGAACGTTGGTGATCGCTGCCGTCAGAGTAGTCTTGCCATGGTCAACGTGACCGATAGTACCGATGTTTACATGCGGCTTGCTTCTGTCAAAATGCTGTTTTGCCATGATTTCATTCCTCCTATGATTGCGCCGGCTCCTCCGGCGCACATTTTTACACGCGTCTGAAACAGATTATATTTCAATTGGTTCCTAAATGCAAGCACAGATTCCATCGAATGCGGCCTGCTGCCGCAGATCTGTCACAGGCTTTCTGTGCCTGCATGCATTCCGCTCTGCTGTTCTCAGCCATTCAGCTCTTTCAGAAGCTTCTCCTGGACATTCTTCGGAACCGGTTCATACTTCTCGAAGAACATAGAGTAGTTTCCACGGCCCTGGGTCTTGGAACGCAGGTCTGTCGCGTAGCCGAACATCTCGCTCAGCGGCACAAAACCTCTGACCATCTTGCCGTTTCCGATATCATCCATTCCTTCGATACGTCCTCTTCTTGAGTTCATATCCCCGATGACATCACCCATGTATTCCTCCGGCGTGGAGACCTCAACCTTCATGATCGGCTCCAGCAGCACCGGCGCGCCCTTCTGCATCGCCTGCTTGAATGCCATGGAACCTGCAATGTGGAATGCCATCTCCGAGGAGTCAACCTCGTGATAAGATCCATCGTAGCAGTCGGCCTTGATTCCCACCACCGGGAATCCCGCGAGGCTTCCGGTCTTCATCGCATCCTGGATTCCTTCGTCAACCGCCGGCACATATTCCTTCGGAATCGAACCGCCAACCGTACTGTTGACAAATTCATACGTGCTCTCACCGTTGGCATCCATCGGCTCAAAGCGGACTTTGCAATGTCCGTACTGACCCTTACCGCCTGACTGCCTTGCGTACTTCGAATCAATGTCGCTGCCCTTCGTGATGGTTTCCTTATAGGCAACCTGCGGAGCGCCGACATTGGCTTCCACGTTATATTCCCTGAGCAGTCTGTCAACGATGATCTCCAGATGGAGTTCGCCCATTCCGGCAATGATCGTCTGCCCGGTTTCCTGGTTGGTGTGCGCCCGGAAGGTCGGATCTTCTTCCGCGAGCTTCGCAAGGGCTTCGCCAAGCTTGCCCTGGCCTGCTTTGGTCTTCGGCTCAATCGCCAGCTCAATAACCGGTTCCGGGAATTCCATGCTCTCCAGGATGACCGGATTGGTATCCGCACAGATCGTATCGCCTGTTCCGGAGAACTTAAATCCGATCGCCGCCGCGATATCGCCGCTGTATACCTTCGAAAGCTCGCTTCTCTTGTTCGCATGCATCTGAAGGATGCGGCCAACACGCTCTTTCTTATTCTTTGTCGCGTTCAGGACATAGGACCCGGAATTGCAGGTTCCTGAATATACCCTGAAGTACGCCAGCCTTCCAACAAAAGGATCTGAAACAATCTTGAATACCAGCGCCGCAAACGGTGCGTCATCGCTGGACGGGCACTCAACCTCATTTCCCTCCGGATCGGTTCCCTTGACATGCGGGATATCGATGGGAGCCGGCATGAATTCCACCACCGCGTCAAGCAGCTTCTGGATTCCCTTGTTCTGATGGGCACTGCCGCACAGTACCGGAACACCAAGGTTCGCGATCGTTGCCTTGCGCAGCGCCTTCTTCATATCCTCCACGGAAGGTTCATTTCCCTCAAGATATTCGGTCATGAGATCATCATCAAAATCGCAGATCTTCTCGACCAGCTCGGCACGGGCCACCTCGGCCTCATCCTTCATATCCTCAGGGATATCCACCACGCTGATGTCCTCACCGGTCTTGTCGTTATAGATGTATGCCTTCATCTCAAACAGATCGATGATTCCTTCGAAGTGGTCTTCTTTTCCGATCGGAAGCTGGATCACAACCGCATTCTTACCCAGCTTGGTTCCGATTTCCTTTACCGTGTTTTCAAAGTTCGCGCCGAGGATGTCCATCTTATTGACAAATGCCATTCTCGGGACATTGTACTTATCTGCCTGCCGCCAGACGTTCTCAGACTGCGGTTCTACACCGCCCTTCGCGTCGAATACTCCGACCGCGCCATCCAGAACTCTCAGCGATCGCTCAACCTCGACTGTAAAATCGACATGGCCGGGAGTATCAATGATATTGATCCGATGCTCCAGCGCGCCATCCTTCGGCTTTGTCTTCTCCTGAAGCGTCCAGTGGCATGTGGTCGCTGCCGATGTGATGGTGATGCCTCTTTCCTGCTCCTGCTCCATCCAGTCCATGGTCGCAGTGCCTTCGTACGTCTCACCAATCTTATAATTCACACCGGTGTAGTACAGGATACGCTCCGTCAAAGTGGTCTTTCCCGCATCGATATGAGCCATGATACCAATGTTTCTGGTTCTCTCAAGCGGATATTCTCTTCCTGCCATTTATACCTCCATAAGATGACAGATCAGAAACGATAATGCGCAAACGCCTTGTTCGCTTCTGCCATCTTGTGCATGTCTTCTTTTCTCTTTACGGACGAACCCGTGTTGTTCGATGCGTCCAGAAGCTCGCCTGCAAGGCGCTCTTCCATCGTCTTCTCACCGCGTGCCCTGGAATACATCGTGATCCAGCGCAGCGCCAATGCCTGACGTCTGTCCGGCTTAACCTCCAGCGGAACCTGATAGGTAGCGCCGCCGACACGTCTTGCCTTGACCTCAAGGACAGGCATGATGTTGTTCATCGCGTTCTCAAATACTTCCACAGCCGGTTTCCCGGACTTGTTCTCGATCCTTTCAAAGGCGCCATAGACGATCCTCTGTGCAACGCCCTTCTTGCCGTCCAGCATGATGCTGTTGATCAGCTTCGTGACAACCTTGCTGTTATACTTCGGATCAGCAAGTACATCTCTCTTCTGGATATGTCCTTTACGTGCCACGTTACTTCCCTCCTTAATTATAGAATTAGATCACAGGTACTCACGATTTTTCTCATGTTCGTGTCCCGCCGGACATTCCATCATCTGCAGCCACTTGAGGTGATGAAGTCCCTCCGGAACAAGGGAAACCACTCATATGTCATTTCCCGCCGTTACATAATCATCTGTTCGTGAAACTATGAAACCTGGTTGATTACTTGCTCTTCTTCGGCCTCTTCGCGCCATATTTGGAACGGGCCTGGCGTCTGTCCGCTACACCTGCGGTATCCAGAGTACCTCTGATGATATGATATCTGGTACCCGGCAGATCCTTGACACGGCCGCCGCGGATCATGACGACGGAGTGCTCCTGAAGGTTATGGCCTTCCCCGGGAATATAGCTGGTTACCTCAATTCCGTTGGAAAGGCGGACACGGGCGATCTTGCGGAGCGCTGAGTTCGGCTTCTTCGGGGTTGCGGTCTTAACGGCTGTGCAAACGCCTCTCTTCTGCGGCGAGCTGTCATTGGTCGCTCTTTTCTTCAGGGAATTGAATCCATGCTGAAGTGCCGGAGCGGTGCTCTTCTTGACAGAGGTCTGTCTGCCCTTTCTGACTAACTGGTTAAAAGTTGGCATGAAATATTCACCTCCGATTATGAGTGGATCTTAGTTCGATCCCTGGTTATGTGGCTGCGTTGCATCAAAAAATCAGTGCGTGATCTGTTTTCGCGCACTTTGTCATTATATTGGGATGGGGTATGGCTGTCAAGCGGAAAAATCGTTAAGCATTCTTAAGCATTTTTCGATGAGGACTGTTGAATCCTTAAAAAAATCTTCCATAGACTTTACACCGCAATGAGAGTAAACTTCGCATATGCTTCCATTTCTTCCGGGATCCTTTGTTTTGCGTCTGCCGCGATCACGGCCTCCTGGAGAAACTTGTTTTTGAAAAAGCTTATTCATCCAAGAAGAAAGCAGATGTGGAAGAAAGCAAAGGATTGAAAGCAAAGGATTGAAAGCAAAGGATTGAAAGCAAAGAATTATGAATGTGGAAGAAAGTAAAGAATTTTGAAAGAAAGCAAATGTGAAAGAAAGGAGAGCATTCAGATATGAAGATCAGCTCATTTTTCAAACCGCTGTCTTTCCTTCCGGCAATTGCCCTGATGTATATGATCTATAGTTTTTCCGCGCAGCCGGCGGATTCTTCTTCCTCAACCAGTTTTTATGTCAGCAGGAAGGTTGTCCAGGCTGTGGATCTCGTTGCGCAAAAAAACTGGGAGGACTGGCAGATCAATGAGCGCGCGGCTCAGATCAACGGAATTGTCCGGAAGGGCGCGCACATGACAGAATACTTCCTCCTGGCCATCGCGGTTTCATTTCCCCTGTATGTATACGGGGTGAGGGGAATCCTTCTGATGATCCTTGCCGGAGTCATCTGCGTCGCTTACGCATGTGGAGATGAATACCACCAATCGCTGGTCAGCGGACGGGCCGCCAGAGCGCGCGATGTCCTGATCGATTCGGTCGGCGTTTTGCTCGGCGTCATCTTTACCCGTCTGATCGGATGGTCCGGGCGGATGGCGATTACCGGTCCCATGTATGAACGCCGGCAGAAAAAGCAGCAGCGGGAGCTGGACGCGCGGGAGGAGGAACTGGCCAGACGGGAAGAGGCGCTTCAGCGGGAAGAGAGGCGCTTACGAATGGCGCGCTCCTCAGAACGCAGAGCCCAGCCGATGCCGCAGCGTCCGGATTCCGCCAGGCAATATCCTCCTGTAAACGCCGGGTCTTCCGGCCCTGTTCCTGCGGCCGGCCAGTTTCCACGGCAGCATTCCGCCCCTTCCGGAAATGCTCCTGCCGGCAGCCAGTATTCATGGCAAAACGCTGGTTCTTCCGGCATCGCACCTTCGGGCGGCCAATTCCCGCCGGAAGCTGTCCGCGCGGCGATGCCGCCGGAGGGAGCCCCCCAATCCAGGCCTTATCCCCGACAGAACGTGGATGACCGGACACGGGTGGTCGGCACAAAGCATGAAATTGATGACCGGACACGGGTCTACCGTTCGGAGGAAGAACAGCGCCGGATGGAGGAAGCCTACAAGCGGCAGCGTTATGAGCGCATGCGTGTCCAGAGCGAAGAACTCCAGGAAGACAGCACAAGTGACCGGCTCTCGGAAGATCTCCCCTTCTCGAAGCTCTTCCGCCGGAAAGAATAATACGGCCGGACAATCAACGGAATCGGACAACCTTATCATTTGGACAATCAACGGAATTAGACAATCATAGCATTTGAACACCAAAAAAGAACCAACAGCGTATCTGCGCCGTTGGTTCTTTTTGGTTGCGATATGCATTTACTCATCCGCATCCGGGATCTCTTCCAATCCGTTCTCCGGAAGCATTCCTTCTACAAGCACGTGCTCCTGCACGTCTTCCACACTCCCGGCTGACAGATGGTCATACGCGGCCGTCTGCGGGAGATTCATGTCAAGCATCTCCTCTTCCGGGAACCCGGTGTCAATCCGCACATTGCGGTAACGCTTCATGCCGGTTCCTGCAGGAATCAGTTTTCCGATGATAACATTTTCCATCGGCCCGACCAGATGGTCGATCTTACCCTTGATGGCAGCATCCGTCAGAACCTTTGTCGTCTCCTGGAAGGAAGCCGCGCTCAGGAAGGACTCCGTCGCAAGAGAAGCCTTCGTGATTCCGAGAAGAATCTGCGTGCATTCGGCAGGCCTGAGTCTTTCTTCCACAAGCCTGCGGTTGATCTCATCAAATTCAAGCGCATCGATCTTGGTTCCCTGCAGAAGCTGGGAATCGCCAGGATCATCCACTTCAACCTTCTTCAGCATCTGGCGCACCAGCACCTCGATATGCTTATCAGAGATCTCAACACCCTGCAGGCGGTACACTCTCTGCACCTCCTGAAGGAGGTAATCCTGGACAGCGTCCACGCCCTTAATCTTCAGAAGATCATGCGGGTTAATGGAACCCTCTGTCAGCTGGTCGCCGGCATTGACGAAATCATTGTCCTGAAGGTGGGTTCCGTCCGCCTTCTTCTTAAGCTCCGTTCCGTAGGTATGAAGGTAAACCTTCTGCTCTCCGGTATCCGGGTTCGTGACAACGATCTCTTCTTTTTTCTTGTTATTCCTGATCTCGACAACACCGTCAATCTCAGAAATGATGCACATACCCTTCGGCCTGCGCGCCTCGAACAGCTCCTCAACACGGGGAAGACCCTGTGTGATGTCGCCGCCTGCGACGCCGCCTGTATGGAAGGTTCTCATGGTAAGCTGCGTACCCGGTTCCCCGATGGACTGAGCGGCAATGATGCCGACCGGTTCCCCGACCTGCACTGCTTCACCGGTCGCCATGTTGGAGCCGTAGCACTTCGCGCAGATTCCGACTCTGCTGCGGCAGGTAAGGATCGTGCGGATCTTTACCTTCTGCACCGGGCAGTTTCCATCCGCGTCAACGCCTTCGCTCGTAATGCGCTCCGCCCGCGCGCGGGTGATCATGCTGTTCGCCTTGACCAGCACCTCCCCTTCCTGGTTGAGAATTGTCTCAGCCGCATAACGGCCGGTAATTCTCTCCTGAAGGCTCTCAATCTCTTCTTTCCCATAAGCGAACTTGCGGATGTAGCGGCCAGGAATCTCCTCTGCTCCTTCGCAGCAATCCATCTCACGGATCACAAGATCCTGCGATACGACAACCATTCGCCTGGTCAGGTATCCGGAGTCAGCTGTACGAAGCGCCGTATCCGACAGTCCCTTTCTGGCGCCGTGCGCGCTCATGAAATATTCCAGAACGTCCAGTCCTTCACGGAAGTTCGACTTGATGGGAAGCTCAATCGTATGTCCGGTGGTATCCGCCATCAGTCCGCGCATGCCCGCCAGCTGTTTGATCTGCTTATCCGATCCACGCGCCCCGGAGTCAGCCATCATGAAGATGTTATTATATTTATCCAGGCCTGCAAGCAGGTCCTTGGTAAGCTGCTGGTCCGTCTCCTTCCAGGTATCAACGACTGCCCTGTAACGGTCGTCCTCACTGGAGAAGCCTCTGCGGTGCATCAGGTTAATGCGGTCCACATCCTCCTGCGCCTTCTCAAGCAGGGCGGTCTTGGACGCGGGAACCGTCATATCGGAGATGGAAACCGTCATGCCGGCTCTTGTGGAATAGCCATATCCCATCTTCTTGATGTCATCAAGAACTTCCGCGGTCTTCGTGGCACCATGAATGTTGATGACCTTCTCCAGGATCTGCTTCAGATCCTTCTTCTTTACAAGCTTGTCCACTTCAAGCTTCAATTCATTTTCCGGGATACTGCGGTTGACAAATCCCAGATCCTGCGGAATGACCTCATTGAACAGGAACCTGCCCAATGTCGAGGAAACCAGCCCGGAACGGATACTCCCATCCGGCAGCTTCTTCTCAACCCGCACCTTGATCCTTGACTGAAGCGTCAGAACCTTATTCTCGTAAGCAAGGATCGCCTCGCTGATTCCCTTATAAACGCCGCCTTCGCCCTTCGCGCCGGGACGTTCCTGGGTCAGGTAATAGATCCCGAGAACCATATCCTGGGACGGAACCGCGACCGGCCCGCCATCCGAAGGCTTCAGCAGGTTATTCGGTGAAAGCATGAGGAACCGGCACTCTGCCTGCGCTTCCACGCTCAGCGGAAGGTGGACTGCCATCTGGTCGCCGTCAAAGTCGGCGTTGAAAGCGGTGCAGACCAGCGGATGAAGCTTGATCGCCTTTCCTTCGACAAGGATCGGCTCAAATGCCTGGATTCCAAGCCTGTGCAGGGTAGGAGCACGGTTCAGCATGACCGGATGCTCGCTGATGACATCCTCCAGGACATCCCAGACCTCGCCTTCCAGGCGCTCTACCATCTTTTTCGCATTCTTGATATTATGGCTGATCTGCCTCTGGACCAGCTCCTTCATGACAAACGGTTTGAAGAGCTCGATCGCCATCTCCTTCGGCAGGCCGCACTGATAGATCTTCAGCTCAGGCCCGACAACGATAACGGAACGGCCGGAATAGTCAACTCTCTTGCCAAGCAGGTTCTGGCGGAAACGTCCGCTCTTTCCCTTTAACATATCGGAAAGAGACTTCAGCGCACGGTTTCCGGGGCCGGTCACCGGACGGCCTCTGCGGCCGTTGTCAATCAGCGCGTCAACCGCTTCCTGCAGCATGCGCTTTTCATTTCTGACAATGATATCCGGCGCTCCCAGCTCAAGCAGCCTGGAAAGCCTGTTGTTCCGGTTGATGATCCTCCGGTACAGGTCATTCAGGTCACTTGTCGCAAAGCGGCCGCCATCCAGCTGCACCATCGGGCGCAGATCCGGCGGGATGACCGGGATCACATTCAAGACCATCCACTCAGGTTTATTGCCGGATTCCCGGAACGCTTCCACAACCTCAAGGCGCTTGATCAGCTTTACGCTCTTCTGGCTGGTCGCAGTCTCAAGCTCCTTGCGCAGTTCCACGCTCAGCTCGTCCAGGTCAATGTCCCGGAGCAGCTGCTGCACGGATTCGGCGCCCATGCCTGCCTTAAATGCATCCGGCCCGAGATCACGCCGAAGTTCCTGGTACTTCACCTCGCCCATGATCTCCTTGTAATGCAGGCCCGTAATCGCGCTGTCGCCCGGATCAAGCACAACATAGCTCGCAAAATACAGAACCTTCTCCAGGTCCTTCGGGGACATGTCAAGAATCAGACCCATCCGGGACGGAATCCCCTTGAAGTACCAGATGTGGGAAACCGGCGCGGCAAGGACAATGCATCCCATCCGCTCTCTTCTCACAGAACTCTTGGTAACCTCAACGCCGCAGCGGTCGCAGATCACGCCCTTATAGCGGATCTTCTTATACTTTCCACAATGACATTCCCAGTCCTTGCTGGGTCCGAAAATGCGTTCGCAGAAGAGTCCGTCCGTCTCCGGCTTCAGTGTCCGGTAATTGATGGTTTCAGGCTTTTTCACCTCGCCAAGGATATTATTCCTTGTTGCCCACTCACGGATCTTATCCGGAGAAGCCAGCCCGATCCTGATCGCATCAAATGTCATAGACTGATAAACTTCATTATTCGTTTTATCCGGCATGAACGGTCTCCTTTCACTCTTCTTCTTCATCCGAAGCATAGTCTGACAGAATATCCATCATATCATCGTCTGCTTCAAACGGATCCGTCTCCAGTTCCTCTACCGGCACGTCTGTGTCATCCATCGGAGGCTCCATCTCCTCGGACGGATCCGGGTCGAGCTCTTCGCCGTCAACCACTTCCTTCGCGGTGAATCCGGCCTGCTCCAGTTCTTCCCTGGACGCTTCATTTCTCCCGCCAAACCTGCGGTCATCATCCAGAATATGGCGCATGTCCGTATCGCCGTAATCCACGCTTTCGATCAGCTTGACCTCCGTGCCGTCATCCTTCAGGACGCGCACATCCAGCGCAAGGGACTGCAGCTCCTTCAGAAGAACCTTGAAGGACTCAGGAATTCCCGGTTCCGGAATGTTCTCGCCCTTGATGATCGCTTCATAGGTCTTGACACGTCCGATGACATCATCCGACTTCACCGTCAGGATCTCCTGCAGCGTATAGGATGCGCCATAGGCTTCAAGGGCCCAGACCTCCATCTCACCAAAGCGCTGGCCGCCGAACTGGGCTTTTCCGCCAAGGGGCTGCTGTGTCACCAGGGAGTAAGGACCGGTGGAACGGGCATGGATCTTATCATCCACCAGGTGGTGCAGCTTCAGGTAATTCATGTGCCCGATTGTCGTCGGGCCGTCAAACGGTTCACCTGTACGGCCGTCCCTCAGCTGGACCTTTCCATCCGAATGGATCGGAACGCCCTTCCACAGCTCACGGTGGTCACGGTTATCATACAGGTATTCCAGGACGCTCGGAAGCAGCTCTCCCTCATGCTTTTCCTTGAACTCCTCCCAATCCATGTTGACATAGTCATTGGCAAGTTCCAGGATATCCTGGATGTCTGTTTCATTCGCACCGTCAAAGACCGGGGTGGAAATGTTAAAGCCCAGCGCCATCGCGGCGAGGCTCAGGTGAATCTCAAGCACCTGCCCGATGTTCATACGGCTCGGCACGCCCAGCGGGTTCAGCACGATATCCAGCGGACGTCCATTGGGAAGGTACGGCATGTCCTCAATCGGAAGCACCCTTGACACGACACCCTTGTTCCCGTGCCGGCCTGCCATCTTATCTCCGACGGAGATCTTTCTCTTCTGCGCGATATAGATCCGGACAGACTGGTTGACGCCCGGTGCCAGCTCATCGCCATTCTCCCTGGTAAATACTTTTGCCGCGACGACAATTCCGTATTCGCCGTGGGGAACCTTCAGGGAAGTATCCCTGACCTCTCTCGCCTTCTCACCGAAGATCGCGCGGAGCAGACGCTCTTCCGCGGTAAGCTCCGTCTCACCCTTCGGGGTTACTTTGCCGACAAGGATATCGCCTGCGCGGACCTCCGCGCCGATGCGGATGATTCCTCTCTCGTCAAGATCCTTCAGCGCTTCTTCGCCGACCCCCGGGACATCCCTGGTAATCTCCTCCGGTCCGAGTTTTGTATCCCTGGATTCCGCCTCGTATTCCTCGATGTGTACCGAGGTGTAGACGTCCTCCATCACGAGACGCTCGCTCAAAAGAACCGCATCCTCGTAGTTATATCCTTCCCAGGTCATGAAACCGATCAGCGGATTCTTGCCAAGCGCAAGCTCGCCATTGGAGGTGGAAGCGCCATCCGCGACGACATCGCCTGCCTCAATATGATCCCCCTTGTAAACAATGGGTCTCTGATTATAACAGTTCGACTGGTTGCTGCGCACAAACTTGCGCAGATGATACTCTTCCCTGTTGCCGTCATCATTCTGGACAACGATCCGGTTTGCCTCGGAACGGATGACCGTTCCCGGATGATTGGCGATCACGCATACACCGGAGTCCACCGCCGCCTTGACCTCCATGCCGGTACCGACCGCTGCCGCCTCCGTGGTCAGGAGCGGAACCGCCTGCCTCTGCATGTTGGAACCCATCAGCGCACGGTTTGCGTCATCGTTCTGCAGGAACGGGATCAGCGCCGTCGCGACAGAGAACACCATCTTCGGCGAGACGTCCATGTATTCAAACATCGCCTTCGGATACTGCTGGGTCTGGTCACGGTAACGGCCGGACACATTCCTGTGGATGAAATGTCCTTCCGCGTCCAGCTCCGTGTTCGCCTGGGCGATATGATAATTATCCTCTTCATCCGCAGTCATGTAGACAACTTCATTCGTGACAACCGGGTTCGCCGGGTCGGTGCGGTCTACCCTGCGGTAAGGAGCTTCTACAAAGCCATACTTGTTGATTCTCGCATAGCATGCCAGCGAGTTGATCAGGCCGATGTTCGGACCTTCCGGCGTCTCAATCGGGCACATGCGTCCGTAATGGGAATAATGGACATCACGTACCTCAAATCCGGCACGGTCCCTTGACAGGCCGCCGGGGCCCAATGCGGACAGACGTCTCTTATGGGTCAGCTCAGACAGCGGGTTATTCTGGTCCATAAACTGGGACAGCTGGGAGGATCCGAAGAATTCCTTTACCGCTGCAGTCACCGGCTTGATATTGATCAGGGACTGCGGGGTGATTCCCTCAATCTCCTGGGTTGTCATGCGTTCCCGCACGACTCTCTCGAGACGGCTCAGGCCGATCCGGTACTGATTCTGGAGCAGCTCTCCCACCGCACGGATCCGGCGGTTGCCCAGATGGTCAATGTCATCGCTGTTGCCGATCCCGTACTCGAGATGCATGTTATAATTGATCGAAGCGAGGATATCCTCGTTCGTGATATTCTTCGGAATCAGGTCATGGACATGCGCCTTCACATCCGCCTTCGCGCTCTCTTCATCCAGAGAACCGTCCTCCAGGGTATTGCGTTCCAGCAGCTCCTGCAGGCAGGGGTAATAGACAAGCTCTGTAATGCCAAGCTCTTCCGGATCACAATTGATATAAGAAGTAAGGTCAACCATCATGTTCGACAGGACCTTGACATTCCTCTCTTCTGCTGCCAGGATCACCCAGCGCACTGCCGCGTTCTGGATCTCGTCCGCCTTTTCCGGGGTCACGGTGTCGCCCTGGCTGGCAAGAATCTCACCGGTTCTGGTATCGACGACATCCTCCGCAAGGACATGCCCGGAGATCCGGTTCCGCAGCATCAGCTTCTTGTTGTACTTATAACGGCCAACCTTCGCCAGGTCATAGCGGCGCGGGTCAAAGAACATCCCATGGATCAGGCTCTCGGCGCTCTCAACCGCGAACGGCTCACCCGGGCGGATCTTCTTATAGAGTTCGCGCAGGCCGCTCTCATAATCTTCGCTCTCATCCTTCTCAAGCGTCGCGACGATCTTGGGTTCTTCCCCGAACAGATCGATGATCTCAGCGTTTGTCCCGACTCTCAGGGCGCGAACCAGCGTCGTGACCGGAACCTTGCGGGTACGGTCAACGCGCACATAGAAGACATCGTTGGAGTCCGTCTCATATTCAAGCCACGCACCTCTGTTGGGGATAACGGTGCAGGAGTACAGAGGTTTGCCCAGCTTATCGCGGGAGATTCCATAATAGATGCCGGGGCTTCTGACGAGCTGGCTGACGATGACACGTTCGGCTCCATTGATGACAAATGTTCCTGTGTCCGTCATCAGCGGCAGATCTCCCATGAAGATCTCATGCTCACTGATCTCGTCGCTCTCCTTATTATGGAGTCTCACCCGTACCTTAAGCGGAGCCGCGTAGGTCGCGTCCCGCTCCGCGCACTGCTCAATGTTGTACTTGACATCATCTTTGCAGAGCTGAAATGAGGTAAATTCAAGGCTGAGCTTACCGCCATAATCCTCAATCGGAGAGATATCTGCGAAAGCTTCCGTAAGTCCATCCGTGAGGAACCATTCATACGAGTTCTTCTGAACTTCGATCAGGTTCGGCATCTGAAGGACTTCCTCGTTCCTCTGGAAGCTCATCCGCATGCTTCTGCCAGCCTTAACCGGGCGAATTCTGTTTTTTTCCATTAACTGTTCACCTCTGTACTTTCTGCTGCCTGCTCACATCTGTTTCAGGGCGCACTACCCCTACAGCGCATAGTCATAGACGATAATGCATCCTACATCATACCACTGTGTCAATGTACTGT
The DNA here is from genome assembly GCA_946623485.1 of uncultured Clostridia bacterium. Classification (GTDB taxonomy): domain Bacteria; phylum Bacillota; class Clostridia; order Lachnospirales; family Lachnospiraceae; genus Porcincola. Next base: position 1,290 of record CAMORF010000018.1, on the reverse strand, counting down.
CAAACATTTTCGAAAAACAAATCCACGCCTTCCTTGAGCGCCTGCGCATATCGCCCGCAGGCTTCGGGAGAATGGTCGCTGGCGCTGTCCCCCAGCTCGATATCAACGCTTGGGATCGTGGAATAAGAGGTCTGGGTCAGATCCATCTGCATTTCACCGCCCTCAAACAAAGCGAATCCATGCGCCGAAAGTCCCTGGAGCAATGACCGTCCGAGCGCCATGTGCTCCTCCCAATGAGACGCGACAGGTTCCATCGCCCGGTATGCCGCATCCTCAGGCACCGCGCAGAAATATGCCCCTTTGTCCATGGATGTACTGTCAAAATGAATCGCGATATGGAGGTCTGCGCAATTGTTCGCGATGACCGTCCTGGCGATATTGTCCAGCTGCACGTCTCTGCCCTCCCGGATCATCAGCACATCATATCCGTCCGCAAGAAGCTCCTCCTTCAATGCCATCGCTGTCATCAAAGCCGCCTCCGCCTCCAAGACTCCATCCTCAAACGTCATCCCGGTGGAGATCGCGGTGGAATAAACCGCTCCTTCCGCATTGCTTCCGCCGGTCACCTTCGGCGTTCCGTCCGGATGGCTGAGCGTCTGGAAAGCTGACCCGCCTTCGCACCCATGTCCGGCGTTCACGCATACCGTCACACCCCGGCGGCCCGGCGCATCCGCGCTCTCTCCGCAACGGTACAGCATCGCATTCCCGCTGTGCACCGCGGAATTGCCCGCCCATTCCCAGGACTCATCCAGGAACACAGGCACCCCTGCCTGCCATGCCGGATCCGATTCTCCCCTTTCTGATTCTCCATTTCCCGATTCTCCTGTTTCCGATTCTCCCCTCTCCGATACTTCCGCAGGATTCTGAGCAGGATTCCGAACGGGATTCTGAACGGGATTCTGAACGGGATTCTGAACGGGATTCTGAACGGGATTCTGAACAATATTCTGATCTGCCCCCAGTGTGAGCGCCGTCATCAGCCCGGCCAATAACGCTCCGGCCAGAAATGTTCCGGCAACCTGATTTCCACGCAATTTCATCACCTAATTTCCGCACCTCTGCTTTTTGGATCTGTCATAAAATAACTTTGTACACCTTGCTTAGGATCTGTTACAAAATAACTTGTACATCTTGCTTGTCTTTTCATTCGATAGCACAGCTCAAAAATCAATCACATAGTTACATTTCATGCAAAACAGGAGGAGGACTGCCTTGGGACAATCTCTCCTCCTGATTCTTAGGATCTGTTACAAAATAACTTGTACATCTTGCTTGTCTTTTCATCCGATA
>CAMORF010000017.1 GCA_946623485.1 uncultured Clostridia bacterium | reverse complement strand
TCCTGAATTACTTTTTGGAGATGACCTCGACCCCGCTCGCGCGGACTGCGGATATCGGTGTCATTGATCCCATTGAAGAACCGTTTTCCGCTTTCGTGTTCAAGATCCAGGCAAATATGAATAAAATGCATCGGGACCGGATTGCTTTCATGCGGATCTGTTCCGGCAAGTTTGAAGCCGAGAAGGAAGTGTACCATGTCCAGGGGGCCAGGAAGATGCGCCTCAGCCAGCCGCAGCAGATGATGGCGGAGCAAAGGCATGTTGTCTCGGAGGCATATGCGGGAGATATTATCGGCGTGTTTGATCCTGGCGTGTTTTCCATCGGGGATACTGTGTGCATGCCCGGGCATAAATTCGCCTATGAAGGGATTCCGACCTTCGCGCCGGAGCACTTTGCCAGGATCCGGCCGATGGATACCATGAAACGCAAACAGTTCGTCAAGGGCATGCAGCAGATTGCCCAGGAGGGTGCCATCCAGATCTTTGAAGAGCCGAACGGAAGCATGGAGGAAACCATTGTTGGTGTCGTCGGAATCCTTCAGTTCGACGTGCTGAGATACCGCCTTGAAAATGAATACAATGTACAGATCCGGATGGAGGATCTGCCCTATGAGTATATCCGCTGGATCGCCAACCCGGAGGAGGTTGACCTGGGCAGTATCCGGGGCACTTCGGACATGAAACGGATTCAGGACCTGAAGATGCGCCCGCTCCTTCTGTTTGTCAACAGCTGGTCGGTCGGGATGGTGGAGGAACGCAATCCCGGCCTGAAGCTGGAAGAATTCGCGCGGTAACGGATTATCTTGTATTTTTCAGCAGATTGGGATACAATCTGTATAAAAGGGAATGCAGTATTATGATCTGAACGGAGGTTATGACAGTATGGCTGGTGAGTCAACACATGTAAACACGATCAGAGCCGGAGAGATCGGTGAAGTACGGGTTGCCGATGATGTCGTTGCGATCATTGCCGGCCTTGCGGCATCCGATGTAAAAGGTGTTGCTTCGCTCGCAGGCAACGCGACCAGAGAGGTGATCGGAAAGCTTGGGATCAAAGGGCTCGGAAAGAGCATCCGCCTGACGGTGGAGGAAGGGGAAGTCCATGTCTGGCTGAAGGTCAATATCCGTTATGGCTATAATATCCCGGAAACCAGCGCGAAAGTGCAGGATCGTGTCGCAACGGCAATCGAGACCATGACGGGGCTGAATGTCGCCGAAGTGAATGTGCGCGTCAGCAGCGTGGTGATTGACAAGGAACAGGCAGAAGAGATCATCCAATAAGGCGTTTTCACGGAATGGATGATACAGCTGTTCATTCGTGACAGATCCGAAGATTCTTTCATACAGGAAATATGCAGCGTCGCAGGTTCAGGATGCTGAACGGGCAGGAACGCGATCAAAGTGCCTTTTGGCCGGACGAACTCCATAGCAGAGTGTGTGCGGGCAGAAGGCTGTTTTATTATGAACGGATGCGGGCGGAGCACGAGTATGAGTAATGTGGTCAGAGAATGATTGTGAATAGGACCAGAGGATTATTATGACCAGAAGAGAATTAAGAGAGCATGTCTTCAGAGAACTGTTTACAGCTGAATTCTACCCTGAAAGTGAGGAAGAGAGGTCCAGCCAGCTGCAGCTGTATTTTACCCATGCAGATGGAGAGGAACTGGAGTATCCTCCTGCGGATGTCAGCGCGGAAGACCAGGCACAGATTCTTGAGAGGGTGCAGGCGGTTCTGGAGCACAAGACACAGCTCGATGCGCTGATCGAGGACGTCTCCGTCTCATGGACAATCCCGCGCATGAACCGGACAGACCTGACAATCCTCAGGCTCGGCGCTTATGAGTTGCTCTATGATGAAGCAATCCCCCCGAAGGTGGCAATCAATGAAGCTGTTCTCCTGGCGAGAAAATTCGGCGGGGAAGAATCGTATTCCTTTGTCAACGGAATTCTGGGACAGATCCAGAAGCGGGGGGAATGATGGCCGCCACAGCAAAGCCGCGTGTTTATACCGTCAGCCAGGTCAACCATCATATCAGTACCATGTTCCGGGATGACCTTGCGCTGAATGCGCTCCTGGTCAGGGGGGAGCTTTCCAATGTGAAATACGCAGCGAGCGGCCACCTGTATTTTTCCCTGAAGGATGAGAGCAGCCAGATCCGCTGTGCCATGTGGGCATCGGATGTCCGGAAGATGAAAGAACCGATCCGGGACGGTGACAGCGTTACCGTATATGGCCAGGTTGCGGTTTATGAAAGGGACGGCACGTATCAGCTCTACGCGAAAGGCATTCGCAGAGAAGGAAATATCGGGGCACTCTATGAGCGCTTTGAGGCATTGAAGAAAAAGCTTCTTGAGATGGGCATGTTTGATGCGTCCTACAAAAAGCCGATTCCCAAATATGTACATACCCTTGGCGTCGTTACGGCAAGGACAGGCGCTGCGGTGCGGGATATCATAACAGTATCCAGGCGGCGCAATCCCGGAATCCGGATTATCCTGTGCCCTGCGACGGTGCAGGGGGATGGTGCGGCCCAGAGCATTGTCAGCGGGATCGAGGCGCTGGATGCGCTGGGGGAAGTGGATGTCATCATTGTCGGAAGGGGCGGCGGCTCCATCGAGGATCTGTGGGCGTTCAATGAGGAGAGCGTGGCCAGGGCAATCTGGAATTGCCGTACGCCTGTCATCTCTGCCGTAGGGCATGAGACCGATACGACGATCGCGGATTATGTTGCTGACCTGCGGGCACCGACGCCGTCCGCGGGCGCGGAACTTGCGGTTGCGGACATGGCTGCGGTGCTGTCGTCGGTCCGGGAACGGAGCGCCAGGCTGGCGCAGCTGATGGACCAGTCCATCCTGCGGGCAAGGCAGAACTCCCGCCAGCTGGGATTGATGCTCCGGCTCAGAGGACCGGAAGGAAGGCTGCAGCAAAGCAGGCAATTTCTGCTTGTATCCGCCGAGCGGATGGACCGTATCATGGCGGTAAGGTGCAAGGATGCCCGCACCCTTTCTGAGCGGCTGCGCGGCAGGCTGGAGCTTCAGGCCGCGGGAAGGCTGGCGGAGGCAAGGCATCGGTATGAGATTTTGGAAAGCAGGCTGCATGCGCTGAATCCCCAGGCGAAGCTGGATGCGGGATATGCTTATGTGGAGAATGCGCAGCACAGGGCAATTCGCTCTGTGGGGATGGTGCAGGAGCATGATCCGATCCGGATCCGCCTTCGTGACGGCACGATCCGGGCTGCAGTGTTGTCTGTAAAACCTTCTGCACTGTTGCCGGGAGAATCTGCTGCAGGATTCCCTGGAGACGGATGCGCCGTGAAACAGGAGGGGGCTGCCGCAGCATTTCCGGAAGAAGCATCCGATGCATTTTCCGAAAAAACGGAAGAGCCCGGCGGCAGACTGACAGAACAAAACGGAGACGGATATGGGAGAGGAAAACAGGAAACCGGAAGAGCTGACGATTGAGCAGACATTTTCCCGGATCGAAGAGATTACAAAAGCGCTGGAGGATCCTGCTACGAGCCTGGAGGATTCCTTTGCCTTGTATAAAGAGGGAAGCGAGCTTCTTCGGCAGGCAGACCAGAGAATTGACATGGTACAGAAACAGGTACAGATCCTGCAGCATACGCAGCAGTCATCTGACATGTCCCCGCTGGATGACAGTGAATGGGTTGAGTGAGGAACAAAGCAGTATATGGAATACCAGGATGAATTGAAGGCCCGGATCCAGCATGTGAATGCTGTGCTCAGGGATTATATGCCAAAGGAAACAGGATTTCAGAAGACGCTTCTGGCAGCAATGAATTATAGTGTTGATGCCGGCGGGAAGAGGATGCGTCCCATCATGATGGAGTGCGCGTACCAGATGTATGGCGGGAAGGATGCGCAGGCAGCCCCCTTTATGGCAGCCATGGAGATGATCCACACTTCATCCCTCATCCATGACGACCTTCCCGCTCTGGACAATGACGATATGAGGCGCGGCCGGAAGACAACGCACAAGATGTATGGCGAAGCCATGGCAATCCTGGCGGGGGATGCTCTCCTGAACTATGCCTATGAGACGGCGAGCCGGGCATTTGACACAGCGCGTGACGCGCAGCTTGTCCGGGCGGCGAAGGCATTCCGGATTCTGACGGAAAAGAGCGGGATTCACGGGATGCTGGGCGGACAGTCCTGCGATGTGGAATGCGAGGGCAGAGCGCTGACGGAGCGGATGGTGGAGTTCATCAATCTCCATAAGACAGCGGCTTTGATTGAAGCCAGCCTGATGATCGGCGCCGTGCTGGCCGGGGCGCCGGAGGAAGAGGTCCGCATCCTGGAATCCATCGGCAACAAGACAGGCCTTGCGTTCCAGATCCGGGATGACATCCTGGATGTGACCGGAAGTGAGATGGAGCTTGGAAAACCCATCGGCTCTGATGTGCGCAATAAAAAGACGACCTTTGTGTCCCTGTTTGGGATTCCTGCGGGGAAGGCCAGAATTGAGCTGCTTTCTTCCCAGGCGCTTGCGGAATTTGACCGCCTGAGCGTGAAGCATGAATTCCTGCGCATGCTCCTGGAAGAGCTTGCGACAAGGCGCAGGTAGTGTCTCCTTCCGGAAGCTGCCAGGCAATGAAGGTGCATGGATGTTCAGAGGATGAGTATGGTTCTTGAGAAGATTAATCATGCAAATGATATTAAAAAGATCCCAAAGGAGGAACTGCCTGTCCTGGCGCAGGAAATCAGGTCTTTTCTGATCGAGAAGCTGTCGGCCACGGGTGGGCATCTTGCGTCAAACCTTGGCGTGATCGAGCTGACAATGGCGCTCCATCTCACCCTTACACTGCCGGCGGATAAAATCATCTGGGATGTGGGGCATCAGTCTTATACGCACAAGATCCTGACCGGGCGCAGGGATGGCTTTGACAGTCTCAGGAAGCTGGGAGGGCTGTCAGGATTCCCGAAGCGGGAAGAAAGCCCCTGTGATGTTTTTGATACCGGACACAGCTCGACCTCGATTTCCGCTGCCCTGGGCATCGCCAGGGCAAGAGACCTGGCGGGGGAGGATTACCATGTTGCGGCCGTGATCGGAGACGGGTCATTTACCGGCGGCATGGTGTACGAGGCTTTGAACAATGCATCCCAGATGAAAACCAATTTTATCATTATCCTGAATGATAACGGGATGTCGATTTCCGAAAATGTGGGCGGCTTTTCCTCTTACCTCTCCAGTCTCAGGACCAATGAGGCGTATACCAGCCTCAAGAAGGCGGCGGAGGATGTGCTCCGCCATTCGGGCGGCGGGGAGTCGGCGATCCGCAGGATCCGGGGGATGAAAAACAACCTGAAATCGATCCTGCTCCCGGGGGCATTCTTTGAAGAGCTTGGGATCAAGTATTTCGGACCGATCGACGGCTATAATCTTGACCGGTGCGTGACGGTATTTCAGAATGCGCAGAAGGTCGAAGGGCCGGTGATCGTCCATGTCCTGACGAAGAAGGGGAAGGGATATGAGCCGGCAGAGCGCATGCCGGCGCGGTTTCACGGAACCGGGCCCTTTAAGATTGATACCGGCCTTCCTGCCAGGAAAAAGGCGAAGGCAGACTGGAGTGACATCTTCAGTACAGTGATGTGCAAGGAAGGGAAGCGGACGCCGAATCTTTGCGCCGTGACGGCAGCCATGCCTGATGGAACCGGGCTGAAGCGGTTCCGAGGCATGTATCCGGACCGCTTTTTTGACGTGGGGATCGCGGAGGCGCATGCGGTTACGTTCAGCGCCGGGCTTGCGGTGGGCGGCATGATACCGGTTTTCGCAGTTTATTCTTCCTTTCTGCAAAGAGGCTTTGACCAGATCGTCCATGATGTCTGCCTCCAGAATCTCCACGTAATCTTCGCCATTGACCGGGGCGGGCTGGTAGGAGCGGATGGTGAGACGCATCAGGGAATCTTTGACCTGTCGTACCTGAGCATGATCCCGAATATGACTGTCGTTGCTCCAAAAAACAAGTGGGAGCTGGCTGACCTGCTGAAATGGGCAATCCGGAAAGCCGAAAGCCCTGTGGCAATCCGTTACCCGCGCGGGAGCGCATTTGACGGCCTGGAGGAATTCCGGGCTCCCGTCCGGTATGGGGAGTGGGAGATTCTGTACGATGAATCGGATATCTGCCTGCTTGCCACAGGGAGCATGGTCCAGACGGCGCTCGAAGTGCGTGCCAGGCTGAAGAAGGAAGGGGCGAACTGCACGCTGATCAACTGCCGGTTTATCAAACCGCTTGACGAAGCTGTATTGCGGGAAGCTGCCGGAAGTCATAACCTTCTTGTGACGATGGAGGAAAATGTCCTGGCAGGAGGATTCGGCAGCCTTGTTTTGGAATGCCTGAATCAGTTCGGGGAAGATGTGCCGGTGGAGTGTGTTGCTTTGCCGGATGCTTATATTGAAGCGGGATCCGTGGAGCTTTTGAAGGCGGAAACGGCACTGGACGCGGAAAGCATCTATAAGCGGATCCGTACGAGGATGATCGGGTTATACGCATGAAAGAACGACTGGATGTCTTACTGGTCCGAGGCGGTTTTTTCCCTTCCAGGGAGAAGGCGAAGACCACCATTATGGCCGGCCAGGTTTATGTGAATGGGCAGAAGGAAGACAAGGCTGGCATGAAATTCGATACGGATGCGCTCATTGAGGTCCGGGGGAAGGCGCTCAGGTATGTCAGCCGGGGTGGCTTGAAGCTGGAAAAGGCAGTGGATACTTTTGGGCTGCGCCTGGCGGGGAAGGTCTGCATGGATGTGGGCGCTTCCACGGGCGGATTTACGGACTGCATGCTTCAGAACGGGGCGCGGCGGGTTTATTCCGTGGATGTGGGGCATGGGCAGCTGGACTGGAAACTGAGGGAGGATGACCGCGTCATCTGCATGGAGCGGTTTAACGCAAGAAACCTTGCCCCGTCGGATCTTCCGGAACGGGTACAGTTTATTTCCATCGATGTCTCTTTTATCTCCCTGAAGCTGATCCTGGGGCCTGCCATGTCTGTCCTGGAGGAAGGTGGAGAGATCGCAGCGCTGATTAAGCCCCAGTTTGAAGCCGGGCGCGACAAGGTTGGCAGGAAAGGGGTCGTGCGGGACGCGAAGGTTCATGAGGAGGTCATCCGCGAGGTGCTGGATTTCGCGGCATCCATCCATCTGACAGCAGCGGGCCTTACGTGGTCTCCCATCACCGGGCCGGAAGGAAATATCGAATACCTGGCGCACCTGGCCTTGCAGGAGCAGGGCGCACCCGCGGCTTCGGAACGCATTGATATCCGTAAGGTTGTACAAAGCGCCCATGAGGCGCTCGGGGCATAAGCCATGAATTCCTTTTATGTCATTACAAATCACTCGAAAGAATCTGCATGCAAGGAAGCACTCTATATCAAAAACTATCTGGCAGAAAGAGGGAAAATATGTTATCTTCAGGAGGATGGTGTGAAGGTACGGTCGAATCCGCTCCGATACACAGATGCATCGAAGATTCCTGAAGATGTAGAGTGTGCGATTGCGCTTGGCGGGGACGGTACTTTGCTCCATGCTTCGCGGGATCTGGTGGATACTTCACTGCCCCTTCTGGGCGTGAATCTGGGTACCCTGGGGTATCTTGCGGAGATCGAGCACACCAGCATCGCCCAGACGCTTGACAGGTTGATCGCCGATGATTACTTTATTGAGAACCGGATGATGCTTCAGGGAACGGTAGAATCTGATTCCGGGGAGCAGAGGAAGGATATCGCGTTGAATGATATTGTAATATCCAGGCGTGGCAGGCTGCGGGTAGTGGATTTTAATGTCTATGTTAATGATGTTTTTCTGTGTTCCTACAGAGCAGACGGCATCATTGTCTCTACACCTACCGGCTCCACCGGATACAGCCTTTCCGCAGGCGGGCCGATCGTTTCCCCGGATGCATCTCTGATTCTGCTGACAGCCATTGCCCCTCACACATTGATCTCCAGAACCATCGTACTGCCCGACCATGTTGTTGTCAGCGTGGAGGTGGGGCAGGAACGGTTTGAAGAAAAGGGCGGCGCGGAAGCTTCCTTTGACGGAGATACTTTTCTGGTTCCGGGAAAGGGCGGAAGGATCGTCATCTCAAAGTCTGAGAAGGTGACGCACCTGATTAAGATGAATCACACCAGTTTTGTTAAGAATTTAAGAGAGAAACTAAAGTAAGGTAACCATAGTGGCACGATGACATTCTTCCATGCTTTTCGGATCTTTCCATGCAGCATTTCCGGATCGTTACAGTAAATTCATTTAGAAATAGCGTTTACTGTAACGCCTCTGGCGAGGATCGCACAGGCGTACAGCGGAATTATGCCGCTTTAGCGGCGTGCGCCCGGCGGACGTAAACGAATTCAGTGCAGACAAATTCAGTGCAGACATTTCATTCGTTTACGATACAAGTCCGAGGGCTTTGTGGGATGACATTGAGTGACAACAGGGAAGGCAGCACAATGATGATGAAAGTCAGAAGGCAGGCAAAGATCTTAGAACTCATTACTCAGTATGATATCGAGACCCAGGACGAGCTTGCCGGGCACCTGAAGGAGGAAGGCTTCAAGGCGACACAGGCGACGATTTCACGTGATATCCGTGAACTGAAACTGATGAAGGTTTCAACCGGCGGCGGACACCAGCGGTATACGGCAATCGAATCAGGCTCTGAGAGACTGGTTGAGAAGTATCTCCGGGTCCTGAGAGATGGATTCGTAGATATGGACAATGCCGGCAACCTGATCGTGATCCGGACAGTATCCGGCATGGCCATGGCAGTTGCCGCCGCGCTCGACGCGATGAACTGGCCAGAGGTCGCCGGCTGTATCGCAGGGGACGACACGATCTTCTGCGCAGTCCATTCACCGGAAGAAACCGATCTGGTCATGGATAAAATCAGAGCGAACATGTCCTGATCCGGATCCGTTCAAAAAGAACTTTTGAACAGATCCGGGGGAGCTTGGCTTCTATAAAAAAGAGTCTTGCATGAAGGTGCAGGAATTCTTTTTTTAATTGGATTAACGATAATCCATTCTGCTGCCTGCTTATTTGGGCTTGTGAAAACAGGACCGGAAGAAATTGTCTGGGGGAAAAGATGTTAAGAAGCATTCATGTAAAGAACCTTGCTCTGATTGATGAGGAGGAAATACTGCTCAAAGACGGCCTGAATATTCTGACGGGTGAGACCGGCGCCGGAAAATCCATTATCATCGGGTCGGTCAGTGCCGCGCTGGGAACCGGCTCCCTGAAGGATCTTGTCCGGGAGGGCGCGGACTATGCAATGGTAGAACTAAACTTTGAGACGGACTCCCCCGAGGCTGTGCGCCTGTTAAATGAGATGGAGCTGCCTGTGATGGATGGGTGCGTGATCATCTCAAGGAACTACAGGAACGGAAGAAGCACAAGCCGGATCAATGGCGAAACCGTAACGGTTGCGAAGGTGCGGGAGATTGCCGCAAGCCTGATTGATATCCACGGGCAGCATGAGCACCAGTCGCTGCTTTATCCCAGGTACCATCTTGAGCTGGTGGACAGCTTTGCTGACCGGGCACTGGCTGACAGGAAGCGATCCTGCCAGGAACATTTCCGCGCCTGGCAGGAAGCGTCCAGACAGCTGGAAAAGGCCATGCTGGATGAGAAAGACCGCGCCAGGCAGATTGACTTTCTTTCCTTCGAGATCGGCGAGATCGAAGAGGCTTCCCTGCGGGAAGGAGAAGATGAGGAGCTTGAGGCCAGGTACAGGAAGCTCTCCAACGCCCAGAAGATCCTGGAATCGGTGGGGGAAGCGGAGCAGCTGACCGGGAGCGACAGCGGAGCGCTGATGAACATCTCAGCTGCTTCCGGCATTCTGGCAAGGGTCAGCCACCTGGATGAATCGCTCCAGGATATGAGTGTCATGCTCTCGCAGATCGAGGATCTGTGCAATGACTTTAACCGGTCGATTGCCTCATTCCTGGATGATTTTAATTATGATGAAAGGGAGCTGGATGAAATCGCTCAAAGACTTGACCTGATCAACCGCCTGAAAACAAAATATGGAAAGACCATTCCGGACATCCTCGCTTACCATGACAGGCAGGCGGAAACCCTGAAGCGGCTGACGGACTATGACGCTTATGTCGCCGGGATCCAAAAAAAGCTGGAGGAAAGCAGGCAGAAGCTTCGCCGGGATTGTGACGCTATTACCAGACTCCGGAAGGAGTCGGCTTCCCAGCTGTCAGGACTGATCCGGCAGTCTCTGGAAGAACTGAATTTCCTGGATGTGCGCTTTGAAATCCTGTTTGATCCGTTGAAGGAGATGACAGAAAATGGTGCGGATGCGGTTGTGTTTCATATTTCCACCAATCCGGGCATGCCGCTGAGACCTCTGCAAAGCGTTGCATCCGGCGGAGAGCTGTCCAGGATCATGCTTGGCATCAAAACGGTCATGGCCAACAAGGATTCCATCGGTACCTTGATCTTTGATGAGATCGATACCGGAATCAGCGGGCGGACGGCGCAGAAGGTTTCGGAAAAGATGGCAAAGCTGTCCAGGTCCAGGCAGGTGATTGCCATTACGCATCTGGCGCAGATCGCCTCGATGGCAGATGCGCACTACCTGATTGAAAAGTCCGTACAGGATGGAGTTACGCGGACCCATGTCAGGGAACTGAATCCGGATGAAATCATTGAGGAGCTGACCAGAATCCTTGGCGGCGCCAGGATTACGGACACGGTCAGAAAGAGCGCTGAGGAGATGAAACGGCTTGCCGATCAGCAAAAGCTTTTAGATTGAATGGAATAAAGGGAAAGGAGCAATAGAATCATGAAAATCGTAATCGGAAATGACCACAGCGCAGTGGAGATGCGCGAGGCCATTACGGAGCATCTGAAGGCACGGGGCATCGAGGTGGAGGAGATCGGGACATTCTCCCGGGAGAGCAGCAATTATCCGGAATGGGGAGAGAAGGTGGCCCGCAAGGTCCTGGCCAAAGAGGCGGATCTTGGCATAGCGATCTGCGGCACCGGCGTCGGGATCTCGATTGCCTGCAATAAGGTCAGGGGGATCCGTGCGGTCTGCTGCAGCGAGCCCTACAGCGCAAAGCTGTCCCGCCAGCATAACAATTCCAATGTCCTTTGCTTCGGAGCCCGTGTTGTCGGCGTAGAGCTTGCGAAGATGATTGTAGATGCCTGGCTGGATGCTGAATTCCAGGGCGGAAGGCATCAGACCAGGATTGACATGATTTCGGAGATCGAGAAAAAAGGCTGACCCGGCACCGGAAAGAAAACCGGCTTCAGGGCCGGCATGAAAGAAAAGAAAGAGGATGGATCCGCAGATGAGATCCATCCTCTTTTTGGCTGTTCTTTTCCTATTCTCTGCCGGTTTTTTGATCACCGGGAAAGGAAGCCGGCAGCCAGCCTGAAGCCGGTAACCAGCCTGAAGCCGGCAGTCACGCGCCTGCCCTGGCCGGGCAGGCTTCTTCGAGGCAGCGCTTTATCCCATCACTGCAGTCACAGTGTATTCCTTTACGCCGTCTTCAAACGGTATCACATTCCCGTCAATCTTTTTGCCGTTTACAGTAAGCGATTTGATCCCCTTCTGCACATGATCCGGGTTCTGTACCTGGATATGGTAAAGGGCGCCGCGGAACCGGCGGTCGATGGCATAGTCTCCGAAATCGGCCGGCACGCATGGATCGATCTTCAGGCCGTCATAGTCCGGCTGGATTCCAAGGATATACTGGGACACATTGACAAATGTCCAGGCGGCCGTCCCGGTCAGCCAGCTGTTCTTTCCCTGGCCGAAGAAAGCCGCGTCCTTGCCGGCGACCATCTGGCTGTAAACATAAGGCTCGGTGCAGTGCACGTCTGAAATGTCCTCAATGTATGCAGGGCAGGTTTTCTTGTAGATCTCAAACGCCCGGTCGCCATGGCCGACCACTGTCTCCGCGATCGATACCCAGGGATTATTGTGGCAGAAGATCCCGCCGTTTTCCTTATATCCGGGCGGATAGGAGGAGATCTCTCCCAGGTTCAGATAGTAATGGGTGTAGCATGGCTGCAGGATCATGATGCCATACCTGGTGTCCAGGTATTTTTCAACAGAAGCAAGCGCCTTTTGCGCCTTTCCTTCCTTGACGCCGATTCCTGCCAGCACGCAGAAGCCCTGGGGCTCGATAAAGATCTTTCCCTCCTCGCACTGCGCGGAGCCGACCTTATTGCCGTTTGCGTCATAAGCGCGGACAAACCATTCCCCGTCCCAGCCGGCATCCAGCGCGCAATCATACATCGCTTTCACTTCTGCCTCAGCCTGGGCTGCCTTGTCGGCCAGACCACGGTGCAGACACATTTTACGGTATTCTTCCCCGTACTTGACAAACATGCCGGCGATGAAGACGGATTCCGCCACAGGCCCTTCGCTCGGGCCGCTGGTCTGGAAGGATTCTCCAGGCGTGTCGGAAAAGCAGTTCAGGTTCAGGCAGTCATTCCAGTCGGCACGGCCGATCAGGGGCAGACCGTGGGGACCCTTGTGGGATACGATATAGTCAAATGACCTCGTCAGGTGTTCAAAAAGCGGAACCTTCGTGGATTCATCATTGTCAAAGGGAACCATCTCATCGAGGATTGAGAAATCACCGGTTTCCTTCACATAGGCAGCCGTTCCGGCAATCAGCCAGAGCGGATCGTCATTGAATCCGGAACCGATGTCTGAGTTCCCCCTCTTGGTCAGAGGCTGGTACTGATGGTAAGCGGAGCCATCCGCAAACTGTGTGGAAGCGATGTCAATGATCCGCTCACGGGCTTTTTCCGGAATCAGGTGTACGAACCCGAGAAGATCCTGGTTGGAATCCCGAAAGCCCATGCCCCGTCCGATGCCCGACTCATAATAGGAGGTAGAGCGGGACATGTTGAAGGTGACCATGCACTGATACTGGTTCCAGATATTGACCATCCGGCTGACCTTCTCATCGCTGCAGGTGACACGGTAGCCGGACAGAAGAGCGGTCCAATAGGCGTTCAGTTCCTCGAATGCGCGCCTGACATCCTCTGTAGACTGGTACTTTGCAAGAAGCGCCCTTGCAGGTGTTTTGTTGATGACATTGGGTGATTCCCACTTTTGATCCGTCGGGTTTTCCGCATAGCCCAGGACAAAGACGAAGCTCTTCTCCTGGCCGGGCTGCAGCCGGACATTGAGCTGATGCGCCGCGATGGGATACCATCCGCTCGCAATGGAATTCGTGCAGCCTCCGTTTTTGATCGCCTGGGGGTCGGATGCGCTCTGATAGGTTCCGATAAAGGCATCGCGGGAGGTGTCAAAGCCATCTGCCTTTTCATTGACGGAGAAAAAGGCGTAATGGTTCCTGCGTTCCCGGTATTCCGTCTTATGATAGATCGTGGAGCCATCGACCTCCACCTCACCGGTGGACAGGTTCCGCTGATAGTTGGTCATATCATCCAGCGCATTCCAGAGACAGAACTCTACATAGGAGTAAATCGTGAAGACCTTCTCCTGGCCGCTTTCATTTTTCAGGGTCAGGCAGTTGACCTCACAGGTATCATGCAGGGGGACAAAATTCAGCAGATCTGCGTGGAGGCCGTTTTTGGAGGACAGGAAGCGTGTATACCCGATGCCGTGATGGCACTCGTAGGAATCCAGCGCTGTCTGGGTCGGCTGCCATCCGGGATTCCAGACAAAGCCTTCATCCTGGATATAGTAGTATTTGCCGTTTGAGTCATAGGGAACATTATTGTAGCGGTACCGGGTGATGCGCAGCATCTTTGCGTCCTTATAAAAGCTGTATCCGCCGCAGGTGTTGGAGATGATTGAGAAAAAGTCATTGCATCCAAGATAATTGATCCAGGGAAGAGGTGTCTTTGGGGTTGTGATGACGTACTCACGCGCCGCATCATCAAAATAGCCGTATTTCATGGAAGAATCTCCTTTTTGAAATAGAATTAGGATTGCAGTAGAGTTAGGAAAACGATTAAGTGCCCCGATACTCGCAGTATAAGCGTAAAAGTGCAGAAAAGCAATCGATTTCGGAAAAGAATAACTATGAAAAATAGACAAAATTATGAATTGAAAACTGTAGAAAACGTCAAAATGTCTCGCAGCAGGACTTTTTGAGCCGGCGGTCAGTTGATTTTTTACTTTTACTTACGCTATAATGCTATTACGAAAACGTTTTCATAGAAGCGGAAAATTGTTTTCGCAAGCAGAGGCAGAATGTTTTCATAGCAGATGCTGTATGGCACATTCTGGCTGCTTTTCCATGGGGGAACAGGGGAAAATGAAACTCAGGCCGGGAACATTTTCGCCAGGAGGGATCGGGATATGGTATCGATGAAAGATATTGCCGCGCGGTGCAATGTTTCCGTGGCAACTGTGAGCAAGGCACTCAATGGATACAGTGATATCGGAAAGAAGAAGCGGGAGGAGATCCAGGCGGCGGCAAAGGAGATGGGATATTTCCCGAATTCCTCCGCGCGTGCCCTGAAGACAAACCGGACCTATGACCTGGGGATTCTGTTCGCGGACAACCTGCAAAGCGGCTTGACACACGATTATTTCGCGGCAATCCT
Source organism: uncultured Clostridia bacterium (assembly GCA_946623485.1). Taxonomy (GTDB): domain Bacteria; phylum Bacillota; class Clostridia; order Lachnospirales; family Lachnospiraceae; genus Porcincola. Next base: position 1,310 of record CAMORF010000017.1, on the reverse strand, counting down.
GGACAGCTTTAAGGTGACGGCTGAGATGCGGGGCTATGACATCACGTTTACATCGATGAATATGGTCGCAAACCGCAGAATGAGTTATTATGAACATTGCAGGTACAGGGGCCTGGACGGCGTGGTGATCGCCAACATTGATTTTACAACCCCTGAGGTCCTGGAACTGGTCCGGTCCAACCTGCCCGTCGTAACGATTGATTATCTGTTTGACGGCAGGATCGCAATTGTGTCGGACAATGTGAAGGGCATGAAAGACCTGGTTGATTATGTCTGCGGCATGGGGCATACGAAGGTGGCTTATATCCACGGAGATGATAACTCGGTGACAAGGGACCGGATTTCAAGCTTTCACAGGGCTTTGTATACGCACGGCATTACCGTTCCGGACAGCTACATCCTGAAGTCCAGATACCGGGACGGGGATACCACCATGTATCGGATGCAGGAGCTTCTGGCCATGCAGGACCGGCCGACCTGTGTGTTCACGCCGGATGATTTTTCGGCAGTCGGCGCCTATCATGCGGTACAGGAAGCCGGGCTGCGGATTCCGGAGGATATCTCCATTGTGGGTTACGACGGGATTCCGATTTCCCGGGCATTGTTTCCGAAACTGACAACGCTGATGCAGGATACGAAGCAGATCGGGAGAAAAGCCGCTCAGGAGCTGATCGCCTTGATCGAGACACCGAAGACGACCCTGATCGAGAAGTGCCTGATTGAAGGAACCCTCCTGGAGGGGGCATCCGTGCGGAAACTGGGCTGATTGACCGGAAGCGGCTCTGATTGACCGGAGAATGGGCTGGTTGCCGGAAGGAAGATCTGATTGACCGGAGAATGGGCTGGTTGCCGAAAGGAAGGTCTGATTGACCGGAGAATGGGCGGATTGCCGGAAGAGATGTTTTTGATGGACTTGAATATCCCATGATTTCTGATAAAATACATGAAAGTGAATCCTTGCAGCGGATCGCTAAGCCGCTCCTTGCCTGGTATGGGAAGAATTGCCGGGATCTTGAGTGGAGGAAGGATCCGCTGCCTTACTATGTCTGGGTGAGCGAGATCATGCTTCAGCAGACACGGGTAGAGGCGGTAAAACCATATTTTTCAAGATTTATCCGTGAACTTCCGGATATCGCAGCGCTGGCCAGGTGCCCGGAGGAAAAGCTGTTAAAGCTCTGGGAAGGCCTTGGCTATTATAGCCGGGTCCGCAATCTGCAAAAAGCTGCAAGGATGGTGATGTCTGATTATGGCGGAAGCCTTCCGGATGAGGTATCATTGCTTCTGCGCCTTCCGGGGATCGGCCCCTATAC
>CAMORF010000016.1 GCA_946623485.1 uncultured Clostridia bacterium | reverse complement strand
CCGGCAGACGCGATCCGGCTGAGATGAGGGGATTGAGCAGTTACCCGGTTTCTAAACTACGGCGAGGCTTTCCAACGCAGCAGATGAGCGTTTGGACAAGTCAGATGTACAAGTTATTCTGTAACAGATCCTAAACTGAGAGAAAAGGAAATCAGAATATGGCTGATGAAATAAGTATCGTCATGTGCGGCGTCGGCGGACAGGGAACCATCCTTGCCTCCAGGCTGATTGCCTCAGCCGCGATGAAGAAAGGGATCCATGTCAGGTCGGCCGAGACCATCGGCATGGCACAGAGGGGCGGCAGTGTCTTTACGCACCTGCGTCTGGGCAGCGCAATCGCTTCTCCAAGGATCGGACGGGGAAAAGCAGACCTGATCATCGGATTCGAACCGGCCGAGGCAGTGCGCATGCTCCCGTACCTCAGGCAAGGCGGGCACGTGGTGGTGTCGTCGCGGCCGATCATGCCGGTCAGCGCATCCATCGGTGCGTCTTCCTATCCGGTGGAGGAGATCCTGCAATACCTGCAGGACCATGTGGAGCACCTCACGGTAGTGGACGGAGCCCGGGCAGAGCAGGAGCTTGGAACCGCAAAGTGCCTGAATGTCGTCCTCCTGGGGGCTGCCGTAAGAAGCGGCGCGATCGGGCTGTCCCAGGCGGATATTGTCGGCGCGATCCATGAGCGTCTTCCTGAAAAGCTGCATGCGCTGAATGAACGGGCGCTGTATCTGGAGGGCTGAATCGTTAGGAGCTGTTCATAAGTTATTTCTGAACAGCTCCTTAAGGTCTGCCACGGTATCATATATGATCTTGCCTGTCTTTTCATCTGATCGCATTGCTTAAATAGAAACAGGCAAACAGGGTGCACAAGCCGGTTTGTGCCGCCGGCATAAGGCGGCGGAATGGAGTTTTATTATGAGAATCAATGAGACACAGCTGCAGCAGGTGAACCGTCAGATTCAGCGCCTGCGGGAATCCAATAATTTCTATGGCGCAAGGCTGAACCAGGCCGGAATTACCGGAGTGGATTCGGCAGAAGCGTTTGAAGCGCTTCCATTTTCCAACAAGCAGGAGCTGCGGGATGCTTATCCGCTTGGGCTCATGGCAGTGCCGGAGGAGGAGATCGTGCGGATCCATTCCTCTTCCGGAACGACCGGAAAGCCTGTCATTGTCCCCTATACGGCCAAGGACGTGGATGACTGGGGAGAGATGTTTCGCCGCTGCTATGAATTTGCAGGGATTACCGACAGGGACAGGATCCAGATTACACCAGGATACGGGCTTTGGACCGCCGGCATTGGCTTCCAGAACGGGGCGGAAAAGCTTGGCGCCATGGTCATTCCGATGGGGCCGGGCAATACCGAGAAGCAGCTTCGGTTTATGATCGACATGAAATCTACGGTCCTGACGGCTACCTCCAGCTATGCCCTGCTGCTGGCGGAGGAGATCCAGAAGCGGGGGATCCAGGATCAGATCTGCCTGAAGAAGGGCGTGATCGGTTCCGAACGCTGGAGTGAAAAGATGCGCAGGAAGATCACAGATATCCTGGGGATCGAGCTTTATGACATCTATGGGCTCACAGAGATCTACGGGCCGGGGATCGGGATCAGCTGCAGGTACGATCAAGGCATGCATATCTGGGATGACTATATCTATCTTGAGATCATTGATCCTGTCACCGGGGAAAATGTGCCTGACGGGGAATTCGGCGAGATTGTCATCACGACGCTGGTCAAGGAAGGCGCGCCGCTGATCCGTTACAGAACCCATGATATCTCGAGGATCATACCGGGAGAATGCCCCTGCGGGTCCAGATATCCGCGGATCGACGTGATTCAGGGCAGAAGCGACGATATGGTTAAATTCCGGGGCGTCAACTTCTTCCCCAGCCAGGTCGAGGAGCTGCTGGGCAAGTTCCCGGAGGTGGCCAGTGAGTATCAGATCCGGCTCTCCCATCTGGAAGGGAAGGATACGCTGCGCCTCTATGTGGAGACCGACGGGACGGTCAATTTCGCGTCCCTGGCTGATCGAATTGCCGCGAAGTTCAAGTCCGCGATCGGATTCACGCCGCTTGTCAAGGTCGTCGAGAACGGTGTGCTTCCCCGCAGCGAGAAAAAGGCAAAGAGGGTGATTGACGAAAGGTATGACTGATCGGTCAGCGGAAAGCCTTGGGAATCGTAAAACAGATCCTCCGGTATTCCAGGTCGTTTCCGGATTCTGAAAACCCGGGGAAAAAGCGCAGGGAATCTTAAAAAAAGATGAACGGCAGACCCTGCGTTGAAAAGCTCCGTATAACCAGACATCAAAGGAAAACAAGACATCGGAAACCAAAAGGTTTCGGAGGTCACACACAAACGAAATCATAAGGAGGAGTAAAAAATGATGAAAAAGATGATGGCCGGTTTCGTGCTGGCAGCAGCAGTCACTGCAATCGGAGCAACAGGTGTTTTCGCGGATGGTGCTGACAAGGTCGATGTACAGGGAATCAAATTCGTGATTCCGGAAGAGATCAAAGACAAGGTCACGGTACAGACAGAAGACCTTGCGGCAGATGAGATCGTCGCGGTCTATGAAACAGGCTCGGTTGAAGCGGCGGAGGCGATGGGAGAAGACGAAAAAGGCGCAGGATGGATCTTCACGATCTGCACCGTTCCGGAAGAGAAGATGAAGGAGCTTCGCTGCGGCGCCATGGATGGCATGGAGGTATTCGCTGAGGACGACGACATCTATTATGTGTATGCCCATCCGACAGATGTGCGCATGCTCAGAGAGTCCAACGAAGAGATGGAAGAGGCCATGGAGGATTGGCAGACGATCAATGAATGGGCATTCCAGGAGGTCCGTCAGGAGATCATTGCAAACAATCCGGAGCTGGATGATGAATTCTATACCAACACTTACCTGGATATGCTGCTGGCGCAGGCTGCTTACAAGCCGGGAACCAAATTCGAACTGAGAGCTCTGGATTACGGTCCCGATGCGCTGGATCCGGCATCGATTGACGAAGATGATTACATCGAAGACCTTGCCAATGATTTCACTTATGAAGAGCTGGATGAAGTGACAGTGCCGGACGGTGAATACTATGTCCTCGCATTTGATGACAACGGGGAAGAAGTCAGGTTCGATTTCTTCAAGAATGCGGAATCCATGAATCTCATCCGTCAGGTCAGGACCATCGACGGAGAAGAGGTGGACATTTACTATCAGGCAAATCCGAAGGACGCAGATGAGGATGATACCACCACAGGGATTATGGAAGCATGGTGCGCAGCGATTGCGAACGGCGGAGAAGTGGATGATGACTGAGGCAGGCATAGCCGGAAGCAAAGCCCTTGCGCGGGCCGGGGCAGACTGAGAACCATCCCATTATAAAACGCAGGAAAGACCTTTGCCTGCTGCCGTATGCGGCAGCAGGCAAAGGCCTTTTTCGGCTATGTGATTTTTGGACGAAGTCCCTTTGGAATTTCATTTTGATGGAAAAAGTGCTACTATAAGAGATTCCAGTATGATAATATTTTTTGTGCAGTGAATGACAGCCGGATCATTTTTTGAATACAGGGACGATTCAGCGAAGAATGCTTTTTTGTAACTGAACCTGTCAGTGACAAAGATTTTCAAAGGGAGTATATGCAGATGAAACAGAAAAAGCAAAAGAAACTGGTAAAGCAGCTGGGGGTGATTTTTGTTATCTTTGCCCTGGTGACGGTCCTGATCAGCAGCGTGATGACATATATCGGCAGGACGAACTCGTATCATGCGGAGTGCGTCAGCCGCCTTCATCAGCTCACTTCTTATCTTTCCGGGCTGTTGGAAAAAGATAATACGTTCGTTGACCTGATCGGCTATTTTAAGGAGCACAAGGATCAGGTCCAGATCCCGAAGGATTTCAGGGAGGATCTTCCGATCGCCAGGGAAAACTACGAATCGTATATGAAACAGCATTACGCAGGAGAGAACCTTGGCGGCAGCCTGTCTTTTGCCATGCTGGATGAAGAAGCGAAGCGTCTGTATGTCCATTACCGCATGGAGTATTGGTTCGATGTGTTCTTTGATGCGTGCGAGGACTTCGAGTTAAGCTATGTCTATTTTATCTTCCCGGTAGAAGGGGAGGATCATGTCATGTGCTACATGTTTGATCCTGTCCTGGAAACGACGACCGCAGAAGACGGGAGGGAAATCCTGGATCTTGGCATCGAGGTATATGAGGATCCGGCGAAGCACAGATACATGTGGGAAGCGTGGGACAGCGGCGCCGCGCCAAAGGGCTTCGACCAGCTGAACAATGAATTCGGGCATGTTTACACTTACTGCAGGCCGGTTTCCTATGACGGGGAAAAGACAGGCCTGATCTGCGCGGAGATCAGCGTGGCATATGTCAGGAACGAGATCGTGCAGTCTGTCCTGCAGCAGTTCCTGTTTTTACTGCTTGTACTTGCAGTTGCCACAGTAATTCTGTTTTCCATGCTGCGCCGTAAAGTATTCGACCGTATCCTGCATCTGGAGGAAAATGTCAAGAACTATGCCAGCAGCAAGGATCCTGCGCTCAGCGATACGATTCTGCAGCAGAAAGGCCCGGATGACGAGCTCGGATCCTTGACGGAAAGCTTCTCAGGCATGATTACCGAGCTGACGGATTATATGATCAACCTTGAGAAGGTGACGGCGGAGAAGCAGCGGATCGGGGCAGAGCTGAGTGTCGCGACCAAGATCCAGGCAGATATGCTGCCGCGCATCTTCCCTGAGTTCCCGGATGTGACGGAGTTTCAGCTATATGCGACGATGTCTCCCGCGAAGGAAGTGGGCGGAGACTTCTATGATTTCTTCAAGATCGATGAGAGCCATCTTGCCATGGTAATCGCAGATGTATCCGGGAAGGGAGTTCCTGCAGCGCTGTTCATGGTGGTTGCGAAGACGTTGATTCAGAACCGGCTGCGCACAGGAGGCGATCCCGCCACGGTGCTTTGTGATGTCAACGATCAGCTGTGTGTGGGAAATGAATCCAACATGTTTGTAACCGTCTGGCTTGGTGTTCTGGATCTGAAGACGGGCCATGTGGTTGAGGTGAATGCCGGCCATGAGTATCCCGCGATCCGTAAAAAAGGCGGACTGTACGAGCTGCATCGCACGAAGCACTCCGTAGCGCTTGGAATTATGGAAGGCATGCGCTTTAAAAAGACAGAGTTTTGGATGGAGCCGGGCGATTCCATCTTTGTGTACACGGATGGCGTGACGGAGGCGACAAACGGCGCTTCTGAGCTGTTCGGGGAACAACGCCTTCTGGATGCGCTGAATATAAGCCCAGACGCAGCGCCTGAAAAGATCCTGCCACAGGTGCGGGAAGAGATCGACATGTTCGTCGCCGGCGCACAGCAGTTTGATGATATCACCATGATGAACGTGATCTATCATGGATGGAAGCAGGATGTATGAAGGATATACTGAATGACCTGGCGCAGCAGTGCTGCGCTGAGAACCTGACACTGCAGCGATGCTGCGGGATGCAGGAGAAAACACTTGCAGACCTGATCAAGGAGCAGAAGGAGAAGGTGCTTCACAACCGGAGCATTGCCCCGCTTTGTGATCCGGAAGACCTCTATGGACTGGTGCAAAACCGCGTCAGGAATCTGCTGGGAGAAGAGGAGGCGGATGGCGTGGTGCGCACCCTTCGCGGCGGAGCTGTCTGCACGGCAGACCATCACGGCGGATTGTATTTTGCCCAGTCTTTTCAGGGGGATCTTCTGTTTTCCATGCTGCTTGAAACGCTGGGCATCCAGGAGAAGGCCGTCCCGATCTTCTGTGCAGGTCAGGTTGAACTGGAAAATGCTTCTTATGCCAGGGGAATCTGTGCTTCCATGTCGGAAGCGGGCAAGCAGTATTTTCCAATCTTTCCCGCCAGGGAATCTGTCCGGCTGGCATCCTATACAGCTCCCATCAGCGAGGAGATGCTCCGGCGCTTCCGCCACCGGTTTGTGGAAACGGGAGGCGCCGGCGCGAACCATAGAGAATCCGGCCTGAACTATGGAGGCGCCGGCACGAAACAGGGAGAATCCGGCCCGAACCCTGAAGAAGCCGGCCTGAGGCAGGAAGCTTCGGGCAGCCTGGAGCATATTCTGGATCGAATTCTTGCGAACGTATACGAGCGGAAAGCGGTCCTTGATGCCGCATGCTTTTCTGACCAGGTGACCCGGATCGGGGCGGCGCTGTCCGGCCATCTCTTCGCGGGAGAAGGAAAAAACTTTGTCTACCTGGAGATGGAGTCTTTGCTGCTGCCGCTCCTGGACAGGGAACTGGAGGATCCGGGTTCCTTGCTTTACGGGGTATTGTCAGATGCTGCGATCCGGCAGATCCTGGCGGAAGAAAAGCTTCCGGACGGCTCCTGCATGGCGGACATTTTATTCTGGGGGGCGGACGAAAAAGGCAGGAAGCTCCATCTGACCTTGACACAGGAAGGGACTCTGATCGGGAAGGATTGGCGGGGCCAGAGTGTCCGGTATCCGGCAGACCTGGATTCAATCCGCATGCTTCTGGCGCAAAAGCGTATCTTCCCGGGTGTTTTTACGATGGTGCTGATCACTTTTTTTGAGCGGGGTCTGACCTGGCTGGGCGGCATGTTTCAGTGCGTGTACCTGCCTCAGTATCAGGAGGCACTGGTCAGGATTTTGCGAAAATGTAATTTTGCGCGGGAGGCAGATGTGATCGGTTCCTATGTCTGCGATGGATACATCAGCGGCCCGGTGTTTGGGCTGTACCGTGGACAGGGATTTGCAGTGCCCTTCGGCCCGGTGGAGGCATTCGGCAACCGGCTGTCCCTGGCCAGGGCACGCGAGACTGCCCTCCGGACGCCCTTATGGGATGCCCACCTGATGGGATTGTCGGATATCTACTTTGACCTGGTGCCCCGAAGCAGGCGTGCAGAAAACTGGTATCAGGACATCGCCAGGCAGCTGTATGTCAGGTACCCGGATCATGCATTTCTGATGTGATGGAACTTCCGGACGGATCAGTCATCATTGATCTAAGGCACATCTATAATGGTCGATCCGCAGACGGATTCATAATCATCGAATCACAGACGGCTGATCACAGATCAATGAAACAATTGCGCATATTCTGCATGATTTGCGTTCTGAGCAACGGAGATGGGGAATCGTTACGCGAATTCATATCCAGATAGATTGCATCCGGAAGTCAGATACAGACACAGAAAAAAATGCGTCTACAGAGAAGGTTTGACACAAATGAGCTGTAAAACTGCATGGGCAGAGATCGACACAGGTGCCATCCGGCATAATGTGTCTATGGTGAAACAGAAGCTGAAGGCGGGGACGCGCATCTGCGCTGTCCTGAAGGGAGACGCATATGGCCATGGGCTGGCTGCCATGGCGCGTTTCCTGGGATCGGAAGGCCTGGCGGACATGATCGCCGTCGGCAGGCCGGACGAACTCGTCAGGCTGGCGGAGGCGGAAAGGGCTGTGGCATGCAGGGAAGGCGGGAAAGCTGATCAAACGCCTGTCCTTCTCATCGGAGCGGTGGAGGCGGATGAGGTGGAAGCCTTACTCCTGAGCGGACAGATTGACCCGGGCAGGGTCATTTTCTCGGTATTCAGCATGCGGCAATATCAGGAACTGCGCAGACTGGCTCAGCGGCGCGGGATCCGCATTTCCCTGCATGTGCGTGTGGACGAGTGGGACTCCGGGATGGGGATCGGCTATGATACGTTCCTGCGCCATGAGAAAATGTTCTTTTCCTCGGAATATGCGGAAGTATGCGGGCTGTATGCCCATTTATACTCATCCTATTTCCATGATTTTGAGAAGACAAAAAAAGACCTGGAGGATTTTGACGCATTTGTCCGGCAGATCGCTCCGCAGTACAGAGACAGGCTGACGATTCATGTGATGAATTCCGCTCTCCTCTTTGACTTTCCGGAATATTCCTACGACATGGTACGCGCAGGAGCAGCCATCTATGGGCTCCCCTGCGGCGACAAAGGGGTGCTGCGGGAGGCAATGCGGATCTGCGCCCGGGTGTTCTGCGTGAAAGATGTTTCGGGATCCGTGCCGCTGTCTTATCATCCCGGATCCGTTCTGCCCGGGACGCGCCGGATCGCGCGGATGATGATCGGCTACGGGGATTGCCCGCTGCTGCTCACGCAGAAGGATGTGAGCGTTGAAATCCGGGGAAAAAGCTTTCGCCTGGCGGATGATGTCTGCATGGATAATCTCTGCGTGGACGTGTCAGGATGTGATGAGATCACGCCAGGGGATATCGCGGTGCTTCTTGGCAAAGGCAATGTAACGCCGGAGAAGATCATGAAGAGAAATGAGATGGCTTATGTGCACAGTGACTGGCTGTGCATGACTACCGAAAGACTGGAGAAGAGATTCGTATGATCGGGACATTTTTGAGGCAGGTCATCTGCCCGCCCCGGAAACTGGCGGGGGAAGAAGAAAGTGGCTTGTCTTTCCATCAGGCAAAGCCAGGCCGCGCGAGCCGTGGAAAACGGATCGCCTTCAGGCAATGGGCAGGAACGGCTGGAGCTGCAGCCGTTTGCTTGTTCCTTGTGTTTCCGGCTGCAGCTTCGCAGGCCATGGAAACGGAACCAACTGCCATGGAAGATTCCCGGATGGTTCCGGAAACGGAACTGTCTTCCATGGAGGTTTCTTCGCCGGCCCCGGAAGCGGGAACCGCAGCTTCGGATTCTCTGCAGGTCATGACAGAACCCCATACGAAAGAGGGCGGCGGAAAGTACCGGATCGGTCTCGTAGACTATGATGAATATCTTCCGTCGAGCCGCCAGTTTTATTATATCCTCGCCGGGCTTGAGGAAAATGGCTGGATCGGCCAGGGAAGAATCCCGTTTTCGCTTCAGGAGGTCGAGCAGGGAGACCTGACGATTCAACAGATGTTTGATTCTTTGGCGGACGCGGATCTTGGCGAGTACATAGAATTCCCGGCGGGCGCTTTCCACTATCTGGCCTATGAAGATGAGAAGGAGGTAGAGGAGGATCTGAAGGAACGCGCCGAGAGGGGCTTAGACCTCATTATTACTTCCGGAACCTCTGCAGGCGTATTTGTAAAAAACCTGAACCTGCCGGTTCCCATGACGGACTATTCCGCGACGGACCCTGTCGCTTCCGGCATCATTGATTCCGCGACCCAGGGAAGCGGGAATCCCAATGTGTGGGCCCAGGTAGAGCCGTCCCTGCCCTTCCGCCAGCTCAGATACTATCATTCCGTGAGCCCGTTTAAAAAACTCGGGATTATTGTTTATGGGGATGAGACCATCTCCGGCGTCCCGGATATCGAGGCGTCCTCGGAAGAGATCGGCTTTGAGCTGGTTAAATACAATATTGCCGAATGTAAGCGGGAGACTGAGCCGGAGCAGGAGGAATATTATGGCATGCTGGAGAAAAGGATCAGGCAGATGGCAGCAGAAGGCATCGATGCATTTTTTCTGACCGTGGACCTGATCAATGACACGAACAGGCTCCTTTCGCTGCTTACCCCATTCTATGAAAAGAACATCCCGGTGTATCTGATGGACGACGTGTCCTACGTGCAGAAAGGGGCACTGATGCTGATCTCGGCAAATGACATGGAGAATGTGGGCCGGTTTGTCGCGGATACCATCGCCCGGATCTTCAATGGCGCGCAGGCGGGAAGCCTTCCATGCATCTATACCAGCGCGCCGAGCATCTATGTCAATTATGACATCGCACGCCGGATCCATTATCCGCTGACGTTTGAATTCCTTTCGGTCTGTGATGAGATATTTACGGAGGAGGGCGGCAATGAAAGCTGACAGGAGAGGGAACATCGCCTATTATCTCACGCTTGTCCTGGTGGCAGCATTTGCGAGCTTCTTCGTAGCTGCCATGGGTTATCTGAATTACCGCTCAACGGCAATCGAGCAGGAGGAGCAGGTTATCTCCAGAATCCAGCAGGAAATGGTGTCAGAGCTTGAGACTGCCATCGGTTTCGGAAAAAACTTTGAGAATTATTATGGCATGGAGGATGTATTTGCGTCCTTCGAAAAACAATTCACAGGAGTCACGCCATTTGTGATTGATGCCTCAGGGAAGCTTCTGAATGCATCCCATGCAGACGGGGACGATGACAGGACGGTCAGGCAATTCCTGGCTTCAAGAGCATTTTTTAAGGCGAAAAATGGGCTGGCAAAGCTGGGAAGCACCCCGGTGGTGGAGGGATCGTCCAAGGCGCTGTTTACGCCGGTCCGCCAGGATGAAGCGGTAATCGGATACTTCGGGAGCCTGTACACCAATGATATTTTCGCGCAGGACCTTCAGAAAGTGAGGCTTCGGATCGGGCTGACTGCCATCCTTACCGTCCTTCTGGAGAGCGTGGCTTTGGCAGTTTTCGTATTCTGGTTCCGGAGCCGGCAGATCCTGAAGAGATTTACCGAAAATATGAGAAACAGGCTGGACAAGCATCTGTCTGCGGCCATCATGGCAGCCGGTATCCTGATTCTGTCCTTCAGCATGCTTGCACTGTGCAGGGAGGATTACCGGATCCGGACAAAACAGGCTGTCGAGACTTCGCTGACGAACCTGAAAACGAAGATCCAGAAGGTTGAGAGCCAGGGGGTGAACCTTCGGGAAGTGGAGGGGCTGCAGGAATATATCGAGGAACGGGTCAGATCCCTGAATGAACTGCACATTGTCCGCATCTCTGAGCGGATCTCTGAGGTGGCGAGAACGGACGAGAATTCCGCACTGATCACATTTACCTTTGATTCCGAGAATGGCGAGAACAGCTACCTGTATCTGGAGGCGGAGATCTCGGAACAGGCGATCGAGGCGAAAATGCGGAGCATCGTTTTAATTCTGCTGTCTTCGCTGATTATCCTGCTGATCTTTGTCTTTGAGATGAATCCTTTGGTGGAACTGATCTCGGCACGCTATATCCGGAAGAACGGAAAAAATCATGTCTTTTCGGAGGAAAGGGTCGGTCTGACGCTGCGCTTTACAGGGTTTTTGTGTTCCATGGCGGAATACATGTGCGTGCCTTATGCGGCGATGATGATCCGCGAGAGCCAGGATACGTTGTTTGGGCTCTCTGTCGGGATGACGGCAGCCTTGCCGTTGACGCTGGAGGGGCTGACACAGATGGCAGGTATGCTGCTTCTGCCGCGTTTTGTGAAAAGATACCGCATCAGGCCGGTACTGGTTCTGTCAACAATCCTGATGGTAAGCTGCAACCTGGCGGTGTTTTTCGCCGGGGGCACAGCAGCCGTCATTGTATTGTGCAGGGCATTGGCAGGAATCGCCTATGCAGGCATGAAGCAGGCGTCGAATTACCTGATTACGAAGGGATATGAGACGGAGCGCGGCAGGAGTGAAAATATCTCCCAGGACAATGCGGGCCTTCTGGCCGGCGCAACCTGCGGCGCAGGCCTGGGCGCGATCTTTTCCTCCAGCATCGGCTATCCGCAGACATTTCTGTTTTCGGCAATTTTCTTTGGCGTATACCTGACAGTCATTTTCTTCCTGCCGCCGTGGCGGCAGCTGGCCGCGCATTCCCAGGCATCCGGGCAGGAGGCGTCAAAGCGCGTGAACCTGCGCTCTGTCGCCAGGCTTCTGTTTTCCGGGGAGATGCTGTTCTATATTGTGGTGGTTGGAATCCCGCTGAATATCGGCGTGATGCTTTGTGTCACGCTGATCCCGGCAATCTGCCAGACGCGTGGAATCTCATCCGTGATGCTCAGCTATTGTTATATCGCAAATGGCCTGGCGGGCATCTATCTTGGTCCGGCGCTGGTTTCGAAAGCGAAAGAGCGCCTGGGGATCTACCCCTCCATCGCGGCGGCATTTGCGCTGACAGCAGTCGGCATCTTCATCCTGCGCGTCCCGCCTGTCATGGTGATGATTGTGGTCAGCAGCATGGCGCTGGGCTTCCTGGACGGTTTTGGCACGCCGATGGTAACGGACTGCTTCCTCAGCCTCCGGGTGGTCAGGGATACGGTGGATGAATCGACTGCATTGATCTTCTCCGTAGTCCTGTCCTATGTCCTCCTGACGGTAGCCCCGATGGTGGCGGAACTTCTGCTGCTTCCGGGAACAGGCCCTCTCTCGCCGATGATGATCGGCGCGGCAGGCTACGTTGCAGCGGCAATACTCATCCTGCTATTCCGCCTCCGAAAACAGACCCGCAGGTGACAATCAATCTGAGTTTCTTGCTTAAGCAGGTGATAAAATGAAGTATGTTTGGTACAGTATTGCGATGTTAGCGCTTGCGTTTGGATGCGGTTTTTTCCTTGCCTGGCTGTTTCGCAGAAAAATGAAAAAGAAGCTATCCTTCCTGGCGCATGTCATGATCAGTATCGGGCTTGGCCTGCTGATTAGCGTGGGGATCACTTTTGTCTGGCTGAGCATACATTATTCAGCTCAGCCGGAAGCGCTTGCGGTCCTGTCGGAACCGGCTGACGGGAAGACAGATGCTTCTAAGAAGGATGGTGCGAAGGCCACTGAAAAGGAAAGCACGACGGCTACGGAAAAGGAGAGCGCGAAAGCTGTCGCGATTGATGGCGGATACCTGCTGGATGGTCCGGGCGAGGAGACAGCGCTGGTCTTTTATCCGGGCACAAAGGTGGAAGCAGAAGCGTACCTGCCCTTAATGAAGCGGATTGCGGAGCAGGGCGTTGACTGCTTCTTGCTGAATATGCCGATGAATATGCCCTTATTCGGCAGAAATGCTGCCGACAAGGTCGTATCGGCTTATGACTATGGTACATATCTGATCGGTGGGCACTCCCTGGGCGGATATACTGCAGCGGGATATGCCGCGGCACACCCGGACACGATCGACGGCGTGGTTTTGCTGGCTGCTTATCCGCCTGAAAAACTCAGTGATTCCATTGGGCTGCTTTCCATTTATGGAAGCGAAGACAAGGAACTGAGCATGGAAAGCTACGAACGGGCAAAGGCGTATTTTCCGGCAAACTTCAAGGAGGTTATCATTGAAGGCGGAAACCACGCCCAGTTCGGGAATTATGGAACAATGGCAAGTGACGGGAAGGCAACGATCACGGCACAGGAACAGCAGGCCCGGACAGCCGCGGCGGTCATTCAGTTCGCGGAAGAGCAGCAATCAGGCGGCAGTGCAAAGAAAGATGGCTACATGAGCAGCGAGAACCGTTCCACGCGTGCTGAGCGTGACTCCGCGCAAGGTCAGATAGGTTCCACACAAGGACAGACGGAATCCGCGCAGGGTCAGACAGACGCCACGCATACCGAGGTAGACTTTGAGCATGAGCTGGATGCCTACGAACCCCGAAAGGATCACTACAACTTCTATTTCACCTATAAAACGGTTCACCCGTGGTGGGACGCAGTGGCGCTTGGCATGGAGGAAGCCCAGCGGCAGTACCTGGAAAAAGGAATCACAATCACCTATGAGTATATGGCACCGGATACCGCTTCCGCGCAGGATCAAAGAATGCGCCTGCTTGCTGCAGAGCACGGGGATTATGATGTCATCGGCGTTGATGTCGCAGATGAAGCGGTCATTTCTCCTGTGATAGATAAGATGATTGACTCCGGCGCGAAGGTGATGACATTTTCCAGCTCCGACGCAGCCCCCGGCTGCAAAAGGATTGCCTATGTCGGAAATACGCACAATTACCAGGATGGCGCAGACTTAACCGAAGCGCTGTGTGAAAAGCTGGGGTACCGGGGGAAGGTTGCGATCCTGGTGGGAACCGTTGGCGCGCCCTGCCATGAAGACCGGGCAAGGGGGGCCAGGGAGACCATCGGGAAATATCCGGAGATGGAGATTGTCGCGGTCAGGTATGATATGGATTCCGTTGACCTGGCGTATGACCTGACGAAGGAGATTCTCGAGGAATGCCCGGATCTTGACGGGATTGTCTGCTGCAATATGAGCAATCCTGTCGGCGCCGCGCGGGCGGTCACGGAAACAAAGAGCAAAGCGGTGATCGTAGGGATGGATCATGATGAGGAAGCGCTGCACGATCTGGATGATGGCGTGATCTATTGTCTTGGGGTGCAGGATTGCTATTCGATCGGGTTCGATACGATTCAGGTGGCGGTGAAAATAGCGGACGGCAACCTGCCCGGCGATCTTTTTCCGGAGAAAACAGATGAAACCACCACGGTCATCTATCAGGAAGATGCGGCGCGGCTGCTCGAGCTTTTGTATGGTGATGTTTCATGAACAGAAAAATACATCTTACAAACAAAACATTTGTCCTGACCGCTGTCATAGGCAGTTTTCTGATCCTGGCAATGTTAACGGCCAACACAGTATGGTCTTCGAAGCAGACAGGTTCCGCAACCGAGGAAGCGGTTTCTGCCGTAAGCGCCTTCTACCTCGACGCGATGGCAGACCGGCGTTCGAAGATCATTACAAACATGATCAACAATACCTTCGATGAAATGGAAAAGGCGTTGGTGTTTATCGAAGGGGAGAATGTCAGGTCCCAGGAAGAATTGCGGGACGCGATCGGAAAGCTGAAATCGCTGCTGTCGATCCAGTGGTTCGCGCTGGTGGATGTGGATGATATTGTGTATACACAGCACACCACCTATACGGGGAGAAGCCGGCATGATTTCCTGTCACAGGAGAAGATGGAAGGCAGGATCATCAGCACGGTTACCCTTTACGATTCCACGCGGCAGCTTTGCCTGGCGATCCCCGCAAGCGGCCTTTCCATCATGGGAAAGGCATTCAAAGCCTGCTTTGTCCAGGTGGACATCAATGCAATCGTGGATCTGCTGGCGTTCGACGACCAGGACGGAACCTATTTTGCATTGTATTCCGCCAATGGAGGAAATATCTCCGGCACGCCTCTGGGACCGGTGATTTCGGACCGGAATATCCTGGAAGCAACCAGGGGAGTCGCCGAGGAAAACGCCTGGAAGCAAACCTGCGATAATTTTGCCGCCGGGGCAGGAGGAAGCATGACCTTCGCATCCGGGCAGACGCAGGAAACGCTTTGCTACGTCCCGGTTCAGGGCACAGGCTGGGAGATGGCAGTATTGATCCGCGACAGCGTGATCCGGGATCAGATCCGGGACATCAGCGAGAAAAACCTTGTCATCAGCAGGAACCAGATTATTTTTGCCATCGTGGTTGTGCTGCTGCTGGCCGCTGTTCTTCTGTGGGAGCTCAGGATGCTGGCCGCGAACCGGCTTGAGGAAGAAAAGAAAGCCAGCAGGACATTCCGCGATATGGCAAACACGGATCCCATGACCGGCGTACAGAACCGGCACGCATATTATGAGACTGAGGCCGTCATCAATCAAAGGCTGGAGGAGACAAGGCATCAGCAGCAGGAGGAAGATAGCCCACGACAGCAAGAGAAAAACAACGCCCAGAAGCTGGCCGTCGTGGTATGTGACATCAATGGATTGAAATATACCAATGATACGAAGGGGCATGCAGCGGGAGACCGGCTGATCAAGGACGCCAGCGCAATGATCTGCATGTATTTCCCGAAAGAATCGGTTTTCCGGGTCGGCGGAGATGAATTCGCGCTTCTTCTCGAGGGAGAAGCATACGATACCATGGAAGAAGCGCTCCGTGCGTTTAACCGGAAGATAGAGGCCAACATCAAGGAAGACACAGTGGTCATCGCAGCCGGATACGCAGTACTGGAGCCCGGCGACCGGCGGCTTCATGACGTCTTCGACAGAGCAGACCGGATGATGTATGAGCGGAAGAAACAATTGAAGGAAATGGGCGCAAAAACAAGGCGGGCAGAATGAAGTTTCCGTCTGAGGAGGAAAAGCAATGAAGAAAAAAGGCTGGAAAAAAATCCTTTCCTTAGCAGGTAGTTTTTTGCTGATCATCTTCCTGTACGAACTGATCCCGGCAATCGTTGACCGGCAAGAAAACAAGGGATGAAACAGGGGATGAAACAGGGGACGGTACTTCGTTTCAGCATCAAGGATGCTGAA